>NZ_JBFBBQ010000017.1:0-126652 GCF_040682775.1 Amycolatopsis sp. NPDC051106
TCCTTACCGGCTCTTATGGCCGGTAAGGAGGCCTTCACGGACCACAGAACCTAAGCCGTAGGCGGCTGGTAAACCTTCGTCAGCTTCCCGGCCGCAGCGCGGTCCAGCAGCCACAGCGTCCGCCGATGTCCGCGCGCCCCGGCCACCGGCAACTGGACTTCGCCAGCCCCCGACAAAGCCAACGCCACCGCATCCGCCTTCGCGGACCCAGCAGTCATCAACCACACGTCGCGAGCCCGCCGGATCGCCGGCAGCGTCAGCGAAATCCGCGTCGGCGGTGGCTTGGGGCAGTTGCGCACCGCCACCACCGACCGCTCGGTCTCGTACACCGCCGGGGACTCCGGGAACACCGATGCCGTGTGGCCCTCGCCGCCCAGGCCGAGCAGCATGATGTCGAACGACGGCACGTCGCCGTGGTCCTCCGGGCCCGCCTGGGACGCCAGCACCGACGCGTACGCCGCGGCCGCCGCGTCCACGTCGGAGCCGAACTCGCCGTCCGATGGCGCCATCGCGTGGATGCGCTTCGGGTCGAGCGGGACGTGGTCCAGCAAGGCCTCGCGGGCCTGCTTCTCGTTCCGCTCGTCCGAATCCGCCGGGACGAACCGCTCGTCGCCCCAGTAGATGTCCAGGCGCGACCAGTCGATCGCGTCCCGGGCCGATGATGCCCGCAGCTCCGACAGCACCGCGATGCCCGTGCCGCCGCCGGTCAGCACCAGTGATGCCGATCCCTTGGCCGCCTGGACGTCCACCAGCCGCGTGACCAGCCGGGCGGCCGCCGCGGCCGCCAGCAGGTCCTGGTTCGCGTAGACGACCACTTCCGTCTTGCTCATTTACGAGCCTTCGCAGAAACCGCCGCGGCGGCGGGCGAGGTGACGTCGGCCTTGGCCGGCGCGCCCGTCTTGCCGTTCGTCCCGGACGTGATCTTGTGCAGGCCGTGCAGCGAAGTCTCGTAGACCTCGT
The DNA here is from genome assembly GCF_040682775.1 of Amycolatopsis sp. NPDC051106. Taxonomy (NCBI): domain Bacteria; kingdom Bacillati; phylum Actinomycetota; class Actinomycetes; order Pseudonocardiales; family Pseudonocardiaceae; genus Amycolatopsis; species Amycolatopsis sp. NPDC051106. The sequence continues at coordinate 961 of NZ_JBFBBQ010000017.1, forward strand.
CCGGGTCGAGCCGGCGCAGCTCCTCGACCAGGCAGTCCTGGGTGCTGCGCCGCTGCAGGGCGATCCGCCGGGTCGGCTGACCCGGCTGGGTCAGCGTGCCGACGCGCCCGTCCGGCCGGTGCAGCTCCACCGCGCCCGAGCGGCGCTCCAGGGTGACCGAGATGATCCCGGCCGCCCCCGAGCTCTTGACCCGCTTGACCGGCACCTTCAGGTACTCGGCCAGCCAGGCGGCCAGCAGTTCGGTCGACGGCGAATCGGCCTCGCCGGTCACGGTCGCCCCGGTGACCTTCTCGTACGGCGGCAGGTCCAGCGCCGAGACGAGCTGGGCCCGCCAGTGCGTCAGCCGGGTCCAGGCCAGGTCGGTGTCGCCCGCCGCGTAGGCCTTCGCCCGCGTGGTCAGCGCCTTGACCGGGCTCTTCTCCGCGGCCGAGTCGGTGATCCGGCGCTGGGCCAGCTCGCCGAGCGGGTCCTTGTCCGGGTCCTTCGGGCCCGCTCCGGGCCACCAGGTGACGATCGGCGCGTCCGGCAGCAGCAGCGGTACCACCGCGCTCTGGCCCTGGGCGGCCAGCGGGCCGTAGAGCCGCAGCACGATGACCTCGCTCGCGCCGGCGTCGCCGCCGACCCGGATCTGGCCGTCGATCCGCGGCGCCGCGGTGCGCGCGCCCTTGGCCACCACGATCACCCGCGACGGGTGCTCGCGGCTCGCGCCGTTGGCCGCTTCGATGGCCTCTTCGAGGTTGGCGTCGTCGTCGGCGACGATCACCAGCGTCAGGACCCGGCCGAGGGCTACTTGCCCGCCCTGTTCGCGGATCTCCACCAGCTTCTTGTTCAGTGCCGAAGTCGTGGTGGACGGCAGGTCGATGATCACGGGCGCCTCCATTTCCGGCCGGTGCGCTCCAGCATTTCGTCGGCGGACGGCGGGCCCCAGGTGCCCGGCGGGTACTGCTCCGGCGAGCCTTCCTTGGCCCAGTGCGCCAGGATCGGGTCGAGGATCTTCCAGGAGAGCTCGACCTCTTCGTTGACCGGGAACAGCGACGGCTCGCCGAGCAGGACGTCGAGGATCAGGCGCTCGTAGGCCTCGGGGGAGGACTCGGTGAACGCGTGCCCGTAGCCGAAGTCCATCGTGACGTCGCGGACCTCCATCGTGGTCCCCGGCACCTTCGAGCCGAACCGCAGCGTGATGCCCTCGTCCGGCTGGACCCGGATGACCAGGGCGTTCTGCCCCAGCTCCTCGGTCGAGGTCGAGTCGAACGGCAGGTGCGGCGCCCGCTTGAACACGATGGCGATCTCGGTGACGCGGCGGCCGAGCCGCTTGCCGGTGCGCAGGTAGAACGGCACCCCGGCCCACCGGCGGCTCTGCACCTCCAGAGTCACCGCGGCGTAGGTCTCGGTCTTCGAGTCCTTCGCGAAACCCTCTTCCTGCAGCAGGCCGGGCACCTTCGTGCCGCCCTGCCAGCCGCCCGCGTACTGGCCGCGCGCGGTCGTCTTGTCCAGCGGCCCGAGGGGCTTGGTGCCCGAGAGCACCTTGATCTTCTCCGCGCGCAGGGCCCGCGGGTCGAACGACAGCGGCTCCTCCATCGCGGTGAAGGCGAGCAGCTGCAGCAGGTGGTTCTGGATGACGTCGCGGGCCGCGCCGATGCCGTCGTAGTACCCCGCGCGCCCGCCGAGGCCGATGTCCTCGGCCATGGTGATCTGCACGTGGTCGACGTAGTTGGCGTTCCAGATCGGCTCGAACAGCTGGTTCGCGAAGCGCAGCGCCAGGATGTTCTGCACCGTCTCCTTGCCGAGGTAGTGGTCGATGCGGAACACCGACTCCTCGGGGAAGACGTCGTTGACGATCGCGTTCAGCTCTTCGGCGCTCTTGAGGTCGTGGCCGAAGGGCTTCTCGATGACGACGCGCCGCCAGGTCTTCTCGTCGGCGTTCGCCAGCCCGGAACGGGCCAGCTGCTTGGTCACCACCGGGAACGCACCGGGCGGGATCGACAGGTAGAACGCGGTGTTGCCGCCGGTGCCGCGTTCCTTGTCGAGCTCGCGGACGGTCTCGGCGAGCCGGTCGAAGGCGTTGTCGTCGTCGAACGTGCCCTGCACGAACCGGATGCCTTCGGCGAGCCGGTTCCACACCGACTCCTTGAACGGCGTCCGGGCGTGCTCCTTGACCGAGTCGTGCACGAGCTCGCCGAAGTCCTGGTGCTCCCAGTCGCGCCGGGCGAACCCGACGAGCGAGAAGCCGGCGGGCAGCAGCCCGCGGTTGGCCAGGTCGTAGATGGCGGGCATCAGCTTCTTGCGGGCCAGGTCGCCGGTGACCCCGAAGATCACCAGGCTGGACGGCCCCGCGATGCGCGGGAGCCGCTTGTCCCGCGGATCGCGCAGCGGGTTGGTCCAGGTCATGCGCTCACCTCCTGTACCGCGCGGACGACCGCCGCGAGCCCGGCGGCCCGGTCGGTCAGGTGCAGGCGCAGCACCGGGCGGCCGTGCTCGGCGAGCACCTGGCCGTCGCCGAGGGCCTGGGCGTGCTGCAGCTGACCGAGCGTGTACGGCCGCTCGGGCACGTCGAGGTCCTCCTCGACGGCGCCGGTGAGCTGCAGGAACACGCCGTTCTGGTGCCCGCCCTTGTGGTACTGGCCGGTGGAGTGCAGGAACCGCGGTCCCCAGCCGAACGTCGTCTGCTTGCCGGTGCGCTTGGCGATCTCGGGGCGCAGCAGCGCGGTCGACGCGTCGTCGAGGCGGTCGAGGTAGGCCTGCACCGCGATGTAGCCCGCGTCCGGCGCCGAAGCGAAGAACGCGCGGAGCACGTCGGTCAGGCTGCCGTCGGTGGACACCCCGTCGCTGCCGAAGATCTCGACCGGACCGTCCACAGTGGACGCCGTCTCGCCGCCCTTGAGCTTCTCCGGGTCGTCCAGCAGCGCACGCGCCGCCTTCTTCGCCGTTTCGACGTCGGGCTGGTCGAACGGGTTGATCCCGAGCAGCCGGCCGGCCAGCGCCGTGGCGAACTCCCAGAGCAGGAGCTGCGCGCCGAGCGAGCCGGTGACGGCGATCTTCGCCGCGCCCCGCGGGCTGCCGACGGCGACCGGGGTGGCGTCGGACTTCGCGTCGGCGAAGCCGGGCGCTTCCGTGCTCTCGACCGCGACCGGCAGCAGTCCGGTGCCCTGCTTGCCGGTCGACTCCGCGATCAGCTGCTCGGCCCAGTCCGGGAAGCCCTTGATACCGGAACCGGAGTCGGCCAGCACGACCTTCTCGGCACCCGTTTCGTGGGCGGCGGCCCACGCGGCGGCCAGCTTGACCGCCGGGTTGGCCGCGTCGTCGGCGGCGAGCTCGTCGGCCGCCGAGGCGGCCTGGTCGAGCAGCCGGGCGACGTCCGCGCCGGCGAGGCCGGCCGGGACGAGCCCGAACGCGGTCAGCGCCGAGTAGCGGCCGCCGACGTGCGGGTCGGCGAGGAAGGTCTTGCGGTAACCCTCCTTTTCGGACAGTTCCTGGAACGGCGAGCCCGGGTCCGTGACGACCACGATCCGCCGCGCCGCGTCGATCCCCGCGTCGGTGAAGGCCTTCGCGAAGATCCGCCGGTGGCTGTCGGTCTCGACGGTGCCGCCCGACTTCGACGACACCACGATCACCGTGCGCTCGAGGTCACCGGCCAACGCGTCGGCGACCTGGCCGGGGTCGGTGGTGTCGAGCACGGTCAGCGCGACGCCGTCGGTGGCGGTGATCACCTCCGGCGCCAGCGACGAGCCGCCCATGCCGGCCAGCACGACCCGGTCGACGCCCTCGGAGCGCAGTTCGGTCCGCAGCGCCTCGATCTCGCCGATCAGCGGCCGGGACGACTTGTGCAGCGTCGTCCAGGACAGCCGGATCGACGCTTCGGACTCGGCGTCGGCTCCCCAGAGCGTCGCGTCCTGCGCCGCCAGCTTCGAAGCGGCCTGGTCGGCGACCAGTCGCTCGACCAGGGGCGCAGCACGTTCCGCCAGTGTGGCGTCCACGATCTCGACGCCGGTCTTTTCCCCTGTCGTCATGTCGTGCTTCAGCCCTTCGCGCTCTCGAGCTGGCCCTTGACGGTCTCGAGCAGTTCCACCCAGGACTTCTCGAACTTCTCGACGCCCTCGTTCTCCAGCGTGAGGAAGACGTCGGTGATGTCGATCCCGACCGCCTCGAGCTGGTCGAAGACCTTCTGCGCGTCCTTGCCGTGGCCGCTCACCCGGTCGCCCTGGAGGTCGGCGTGCTCCGCTACCGCGTCGAGGGTCTTCTCCGGCATGGTGTTGACGGTGTCCTTCACCACCAGGTCGTCGACGTAGAGGGTGGGGGAGTAGTCCGGGTTCTTGACGCCGGTCGAGGCCCACAGCGGGCGCTGCGCGTGGGCGCCGTCGGCCGCGAGGGCCTTCCAGCGGTCCGTGGCGAACAGCTCTTCGAAGGCCGCGTAGGCGAGCCGGGCGTTGGCGACGGCGGCCTTGCCGCGCAGGGCCTTGGCCTCGTCGGTGCCGATCGCGTCGAGCCGCTTGTCGATCTCGGTGTCCACACGGGACACGAAGAACGACGCGACCGAGTGGATGCCGCGCAGGTCGTGGCCGTTGGCCTTCGCCTGCTCGAGGCCGGCGAAGAAGGCTTCGATGACCTTCTTGTAGCGCTCGACGGAGAAGATCAGCGTGACGTTGACGCTGATGCCCTCGGCCAGCGTGCGGGTGATCGCCGGCAGGCCCTCTTCGGTGGCCGGGATCTTGATCAGCACGTTCGGCCGGTCCACGGTCTTCCACAGGTCCTGCGCCTCGGCCACCGTCTTCTCGGTGTCCTTGGCCAGGCGCGGGTCGACCTCGATGGAGACGCGGCCGTCGACGCCGTTCGTGGCGTTGTAGACGTCGCGGAACAGGTCCGCGGCGTTGCGCACGTCGGTCGTCGTCAGGTCCCGGATGGTCGCCTCGACGTCGGCGCCCTGGGCCGCGAGCTCGCGGGTGCGCTCGTCGTAGGCGTCACCCTTGGACATCGCGTTGGCGAAGATCGTCGGGTTGGTCGTCACGCCGACGACGTGCTTGTCGCGGATCAGGTCCGCGAGGTTGCCCGTGTTGAGGCGTTCGCGAGAGAGGTCGTCGAGCCAGATCGAAACACCGGCTTCGGACAGCTGCGCGAGCTTGTCGTTGCTCATCTATGTCCCCTTCAGTTCTTGGTGTTGGCGATCGAGCGGCGGGCCGCGTCGACGACTGCCTCCGTGGTGAACCCGAACTCACGGAACAGTGTGGCGGCATCGGCGGAGGCGCCGAAGTGCTCGATCGAAACGTTCACCCCGGCGTCACCGGTGAAGCGGTGCCACGACTGCGCGATGCCCGCCTCGACGGACACGCGGGCCTTCACACCGGCCGGGATGACGGATTCGCGGTAGGCCGCGTCCTGCGCGTCGAACCACTCGACGCACGGCATCGAGACGACGCGCGCCTTGACGCCGTCGGCCTCGAGGGTCTTCTTCGCCTCGACGGCGAGCTGGACCTCGGAACCGGTGGCGATGAGCACCACGTCCGGGGTGCCGCCCGAGTCCGCCAGGACGTACCCGCCCTTGGCGACGCCCTCGGCGCTGGTGCCCTCGAGCACCGGCACGTTCTGGCGGGTGAGCGCCAGGCCGGACGGGTGGTGGATGTCCTCCAGCACGGCCTTCCACGCGTACGCGGTCTCGTTGGCGTCCGCCGGGCGGACGACGTTGAGGCCCGGGATCGCGCGCAGCGCGGAGAGCTGCTCGATCGGCTGGTGCGTCGGCCCGTCCTCGCCGAGGCCGATCGAGTCGTGCGTCCAGACGTAGGTGACCGGCGCCTTCATCAGCGCGGCCAGCCGGACCGGCGGGCGCATGTAGTCGGAGAAGATGAGGAACGTCGCGCCGTACGGGCGGGTGCCGCCGTGCAGCGCGATCCCGTTGAGGATCGAGCCCATGGCGTGCTCGCGGATGCCGAAGTGCAGCGTCCGGCCGTACGGGTTGGCCTGCCACATGTCGGTGGCGGCCTTCTCGGGACCGAACGAGTCGGCGCCCTTCATCGTGGTGTTGTTGCTCTCGGCCAGGTCGGCCGAGCCGCCCCACAGCTCCGGCAGCGGGTCGGCGAGGGCGTTGAGCACCTCACCGGAGGCCTTGCGGGTCGCGACGCCCTTGGGGTCCGGCTCCCAGTGCGGCAGGTTGTCGGCGAAGCCCTCGGGCAGCGTGCGAGTGGCCATCCGGTCGCCGATCTTCTTGCGCTCCGGGTTGGCCTTGCCCCACGCCTCGTACTTCTCCTGCCATTCGGCGTGGGCGGCCTTGCCGCGCTCGAGCGCCTGGCGGGTGTGCTTCAGCACGTCGTCCTCGACCTGGAACGACTGCTCCGGGTCGAAGCCGAGGATCTTCTTGACCGCGGCGACCTCTTCGCCGCCCAGCGCGGCGCCGTGCGCCTTGCCGGTGCCCATCTTCTTCGGCGCGGGGTAGCCGATCACGGTCTTCACCGCGATGAACGACGGCCGGCCGGTCTCGGCCTTCGCGTTCTTGATGGCCTCTTCGATCGCGACGACGTCTTCGCCGCCCTCGACGACCTGGGTGTGCCACCCGTAGGCCTCGTACCGCGCGACCGTGTCCTCCGAGAGGGCGATGTTCGTGTCGTCCTCGATGGAGATCTTGTTGTCGTCCCAGAAGACGATCAGGTTGCCCAGCTCCTGGCGGCCCGCGATGGACGAGGCCTCGGAGGTGACGCCCTCTTCGATGTCGCCGTCGGAGGCGATCGCGTAGATGAAGTGGTCGAAGATGCTCTCGCCGGGCGCCGCGTCCGGGTCGAGCAGGCCGCGCTCGCGGCGGGCGGCCATCGCCATGCCCACGGCGTTCGCCAGGCCCTGGCCCAGCGGGCCGGTGGTGGTCTCGACACCGTCGGTGTGCCGGTACTCGGGGTGACCCGGGGTCTTCGAGCCCCACTTGCGCAGCTGCTTGAGGTCCTCGAGCTCGAGGCCGTAGCCGGCGAGGAACAGCTGGATGTAGAGCGTCAGGCTGCTGTGCCCGGCCGACAGCACGAAGCGGTCGCGGCCCGGCCAGTGCTGGTCGTTGGGGTCGTGGCGGAGGGTGCGCTGGAACAGCGTGTAGGCCAGCGGCGCCAGGCTCATCGCGGTACCGGGGTGGCCACTGCCACAGTTCTCGACCGCGTCCGCGGCGAGCACCCGGACGGTGTCCACGGCGCGGGTGTCGGTGTCGGTCCAGTCGGCGGGCACGTTACGCCGCAGGAGTGGGTTGTTCTCGCTGGTAGGGGCGGTTTCGGACACTGAACTCCAACTCCCGGTCATGATGGTTGCGGCTGGTCTTCCACGTTCCGGTTACCCGTGCGCGGGGTCATCTATCTCAATCGATCCCGAAGGGACGATATTCCTGCTCGCGACCCTGCGCAGGGGCAATCGCGGCCCGTCGCGGCCAGCCTAGTGCTTGGACTCGTTTCCGACCCGCGATCACCCACGGGATTCACCACGTCTAACATCGTTCGAGGGTTCAGTTCGGCAGGTTTGCGCGGCACCACCACTGCCTACCCGGACTCGCCCGCCCGAACCTGACGCAGGGAGTGAAATGTCGTTGGTGAACGCTGCGCACGGACGCAGTGACGACACCAGCGCCGTGCACCCGACCGGTGATCGACCGCACGGTGACCGGCTAAGCATCCGCCGGGTCGTCGGCGCCTACGCCGCACTGGCGAAACCGCGGGTGATCGAGCTCCTGCTGGTCACCACCATCCCGGCGATGTTCCTCGCCGGCCGTCAGATCCCGTCGCCGTGGCTGGTCCTGGCCACGCTGGTCGGCGGGACGATGGCCGCGGGCAGCGCGAACGCGCTCAACTGCGTGATCGACGCGGACATCGACAAGGTGATGAACCGCACGAAGCGCCGCCCGCTGGTGAAGGACTCGGTGCCGCGGCGCGGAGCGCTGATCTTCGGCTTGGTCATGGGCGTGGCGTCGGCCGTAGTGCTCTATTTCACGGTCAACCTGCTGTCGGCCGTGCTGGCCGTGGCCACGATCCTCTTCTACATCTTCGTCTACACGCTCGGCCTCAAGCGGCGCACGTCGCAGAACGTGGTCTGGGGCGGCGCGGCGGGCTGCATGCCGGTCGTCATCGGCTGGGCCGCGGTCACCGGCACCGTGCAGTGGCCGGCGTTCGTGATGTTCGGCGTCATCTTCTTCTGGACCCCGCCGCACACGTGGGCGCTGGGCATGAAGTACCGCGACGACTACGAGCGCGCGGGCGTCCCGATGCTGCCGGTGGTCGCCACCGCCCAGCACGTCGCCAAGCAGATCGTCATCTACTCGTGGGTGATGGTGGCGTGGACGCTGCTGCTGCTCCCGGTGACGTCCTGGCTGTACGGCACGTTCGCCATCCTGGCGGGCGGCTGGTTCCTCTTCTACGCGCACAGCCTGCAGGCCGCGGTGCGGCGCGGCGAAGAGACGAAGCCGATGGCGCTGTTCCACCGGTCCAACACGTACCTGATGATCGTGTTCGTGGCGCTGGCGGTCGACTCGGCCATCGGCCTGCCCACCCTCGGCCTTCCGTTCTGAGCCCGGCGGAGTTCCTCGCCGACGTCATCGAGTCCGGCACCGTCCTGGGGGCCGACCACACGTGGTCTCCCGAGCGGGTGGCGGAGTTGTTCGGCGACGACTACGGCGACAATCCGTCGAAGCACTCCCTGGGACGCGACCACGGCCTGGTCGAGTTCTTCTGGCAGCGAGGCAGCGCCCGCGAGCCGTGGGCGGGGACCCACTTCTCGGTGCAAGCGCACCGGCTCCGGTACCGGGCCCCTTCGACGGTCAACGGCGTGATCCGCGACCGTTACGGAGCTTTCCCCGATCCGGTGCGGTTCGACGAGGTCGACGCCGTGCTCGCCGGCCGCGGCGTGGCGCTGACCGAGGTGCCGTACCCGGCCGACCCGGACGAGATGCGCACGTACTGGCAGTCAGGCTCGCGGACCATGGTCTACGTGGTGGCGGGGTCCTACTACGGTCAACCTGGCGACGTGTACAAGGTGACCAGCCCGGACACGCCGTGATGCCACGCGTGGGCAAGGACCGGGTGGTCGTGGCGCTGGCGGCCGTCGTGGTCCTCGGCCTCCTGGCCTTTCTCGCCCGCGGCAGGGTGTCGCTCGACACGAACGAGCTGCTCGGTACCGCCTGCGCCATCCCGTCCCGGATCACCGCGGTCCCGGGCGCGGCCGACGCCGCTCCCGGTGGCGGTGGGCTGCGCGTCGTCGAGCAGGGGGCCGGGGTCGTGCTCGAGAACACCAGCGCCCAGTTCGCCTACCGGATCCCGGTGGCCGCCGGCTCGACGCGCGCCGAGGTACCGCTGCTCGCGCCCGGCCGGCGCACCGCGGTCGCGGGCGCCGGGCAGGTGACGTTCGGCCCGGTCGTCTGGCTGGCCCCGGAGTCACTCGGCGGCTACACGCCGGTGACCGCCACCGCCGTCCCGGGCGGCGTGCGCTACCACTCGGCGAACTGCCGGCCGCTGACGAGCCGAGGAGCGGCGGTGCTCTACCGCACCACCAGCGGCGCGATCGGCGGCAGCGAGCTGCTGCCCCCGGAGAGCGTGTCGTGCGCACCGGGGGACCGGGAACTGCCGGCCACCCTCCGGCCCGTGGTCCGCGCCGAGGTCTACCCGTACTGCGACCTCGCTCCGGAATGATCGCGCGGCCCTCGCCGTTAAACTTGGCTGGCCCTTTTCCTTGAGGCGAAAGCAGGATCCTCTTGTCCGTGTCCTCGGACGGCTTCACCGCCGAGCTCGCCCGCGAGCAGGCTTACGTCACCACCCTCTACGCGAAGCTCGACGCCGAACGCGTCGAGGCTCAGCGGCGCCTCGACGAGACCCTTCGCCAGACCGGCGGCACCCCGCAGGCCCGCACCGAACGCGACGTCGCCACCACCCTCTACACCGACCGGCTCGCCCAGCTCGGCTCCGTCGAGCAGGGCCTCGCCTTCGGGCGGCTCGACTTCGTCCCCGAGAACGCCGAGGAGACCACCTACATCGGCCGGCTCGGGCTGTTCGACGAGGACGACGACTACAAGCCGCTGCTCGTCGACTGGCGGGCGCCCGTCGCGCGGCCCTTCTACCTCGCCACCGCGGCGTCGCCCGAAGGGGTGCGCCGGCGCCGGCACCTGCGGTCGCTGACCCGCAAGGTCACCGGCTTCGACGACGAAATCCTCGACCTCACCGCCGCCGACCAGGGCCAGGACCTGGGGCTGGCCGGCGAGGCCGCGCTGCTGGCCGCGCTCGAACAGCGGCGCACCGGTGAGATGAGCGACATCGTCGCCACCATCCAGGCCGAGCAGGACCGCATCATCCGCGCCCCGCTGGGCGGCGTCATGGTCGTCCAAGGCGGGCCGGGCACCGGCAAGACCGCCGTCGCGCTGCACCGGGCGGCCTACCTGCTCTACACGCACCGTCAGCAGCTCACCACCCGCGGCGTGCTCGTCGTCGGGCCGAACAGCACGTTCCTGCGCTACATCGGCCAGGTGCTGCCGTCGCTCGGCGAGACCGGCGTGTTGCTCGCCACGATCGGGCAGCTCTACCCGGGCCTGGACGCCGACGGCGTCGAGCCGCGCGAGACCACCGAGGTGAAGGGCCGGCTGGTGATGGCCGACGTGCTCGCCAACGCCGTCCGCGACCGCCAGCGCGTGCCCGAACCGGTCCTGGAGATCGACTACGAGCACGACGTCCTCAAACTCGACCGCAAGACCTGCACGGACGCCCGGACCCGCGCCCGCCGCTCGCGGCGCCCGCACAACCCGGCGCGGCGCCTGTTCGTCTCCGACGTCCTCGACGCGCTGACCCGCCAGGCCGCCCGCAAGCTGGGGGAGGACCTCCTCGACGGCCAGGACCTCGCCGACATCCGCGCCGAACTGGCCGCGGACGAGAACGTCGCCGCGGCGCTGAACGAACTCTGGCCCGTGCTGACGCCGGAAGGCGTGCTCGACGACCTGTTCGCCGACCGCGAACGGCTCTCCCGCGCCGCTCGGAAGCTCCTTTCGGAGGAGGACCGCGCGCTGCTCGAGAGCGGCCGCGACACGAAGTGGACGCCGGCCGACGTGCCGCTGCTCGACGAGCTGGCCGAGCTGATCGGCGTCGACGACACCGAAGCCCGCGTCGAGCGCAAACGCCGTGAGCGCGAAGACCGCGCGTACGCCGAGGGCGTGCTCGACATCCTCGAGCAGGACGAGGAGATCATCGACGAAGAGCTGCTGCGCGTCTCCGACGTCCTCGACGCCGAGTTGTTCGCCGAGCGCCAGGTGGCGCGCAGCGAGCTGACCGCCGCCCAGCGCGCCGCGCAGGACCGGACCTGGACGTTCGGGCACGTGATCGTCGACGAGGCCCAGGAGCTGTCGGCGATGGACTGGCGGCTGCTCATGCGCCGCTCGCCGAACCGGTCGATGACGCTGGTCGGGGACGTCGCGCAGACCGGCGCGGCCGGTGGCGCGCGGTCGTGGGGCGAGGCGCTTTCGCCGTACGTCGCGGACCGGTGGCGGCTCGAGCAGCTGACCGTGAACTACCGCACGCCCGCCGAGATCATGGCGGTCGCGGCCCGCGTGCTCGCCGAGGTCGACCCGGCGTTGTCGGCGCCGTCTTCGGTGCGGGAGACCGGGGTGCCGCCGTGGTCGGCGCGGCCGGCTTCCCTGGCCGGGGAGCTGCCCGGGCTGGTGGCGCGCGAGCTGTCCGAAGTGGACGGTGGCACGGTGGCGGTCCTGGTGCCCGCCCAGCGGTTCGACGAGGTGTCGTCGTGGCTTTCGGAGCACGACGAGCGGCTGAGCGTGCTGACGGTCGAGCGGGCGAAGGGCCTGGAGTTCGACTCCGTGGTGCTGGTCGCGCCGGACGAGGTCGTGACGGGCTCGCCGCGCGGGCTCAACGACCTGTACGTCGCCCTGACCCGCGCTACGCGGCGGCTCGGCGTGGTCGCCACGGGTGACGACGTCCCGGCACTCTCCGTGCTTGGCTAGGGTGCCCGGCATGCAGAAGATCGGGAAGATCGTGGTCGTCGCCGCGGCGGCGCTGTCGCTGGCCGCGTGCGGCCAGGACGCCAAACCCCAGACGGCGGCCCCGGCGGGCCCGTCCGTCCCGTCGTCCGACGCCGCCCAGGCCACCCAGAGCAAGGGCCGCGAGTGCACCGCGGACGACATCAAGACGACGGGGAAGTTCGGCGAAAAGCCCGAAATCACCATCCCGGACTCCTGTGACCCGCCGAAGAAGCTGATCACCAAGGACCTGTCCACGGGCACCGGCGGCGGTGCTAAGGCCGGCCAGCAGCTGAAGATGAACTACCTGCTGGTGACGTGGTCGGACAAGAAGGTCCTGGACAACTCGTACGACCGCGGTGAGACGTTCGACCTGAACCTGGGCGCGGGCGAGGTCATCCCGGGCTGGGACAAGGGCCTGGAGGGCATCAAGCAGGGCGGCCGCCGCCTGTTGATCATCCCGCCGGACCTCGCCTACGGCCAGGGCGGCCGTGGCATCCAGCCGAACGAGACGCTGGTCTTCGTCACCGACGCCGTTTCGGTCCCGGCCGACAAGGGCTGATCCCGGGTCCGTGAATGGCGCATTGAGGGACTTCGAGTCCCTCAATGCGACATTCACGGCGTTCAGGGGATGAGCAGGAGCTTGCCGGTCGTGCGGCGGCCCTGGAGGTCTTCGTGGGCGCGGCGCGCGTCGGCCAGCGGGTACTTGCCGCCGATGCGGACGGTGAGATCGCCCGCGAGGACGGCGTCGAACAGTTCCTGGGACCGCCAGTCGATCTCCTCGCGGCTGCGCGTGTAGTGCGCCGACGTCGGGCGGGTCAGGTACAGCGAGCCGCCGGAGTTGAGGCGCTGCGGGTCGATCGGCGGCACCGGGCCGCTGGACGCGCCGAACAGCGCCAGTAGGCCGCGGATCTTGAGGCTGGCGAGGCTGCCGTCGACGGTGTCCTTGCCGACACCGTCGTACACGACGTCCACGCCGTTGCCGTCGGTCAGTTCGCGGGTGAGCTTCGCGAAGTCGTCCCGGTCGTAGCGGATCACCTCGTCGGCGCCGGCTTCGCGGGCGAGCTTCTCCTTCTCCTCGGTCGACACGGTGCCGATCACGCGGGCGCCGCGCGCCTTCGCCAGCTGCACCAGCAGCAGGCCGACGCCGCCCGCGGCCGCGTGCACCAGCACGTCGTGGCCAGCCTTGACCTCAAACGTCGACGCGACCAGGTAGTGCGCGGTCATGCCCTGGAGCAGGGTCGCGGCGGCGGTCTCCAGCGAGACACCTTCGGGTACCTTCACGGCGATCGACGCGGGGACGACCTTGCGCGCCGCGTAGCTGCCGAGGTCGCCTTGCCAGGCGACGCGGTCGCCGGCCTCGAACCCGGTCCCGGGGGCGGCTTCGAGGACCGTTCCCGCGCCCTCGAGGCCGAGCACGAACGGCAGGTCGATCGGGTAGATGCCCTGGCGCTGGTAGGTGTCGATGTAGTTGACGCCGGCCGCGGCGACGTCGACCAGCAGTTCGCCGGCCTCCGGGGCGCGCACGTCCACTTCGGCCGCTTCGAGCACTTCCGGGCCACCGGTCTTCGTCACCTGCACTGCGGTGGGCATGCGTCCTCCTCGGGTCGGGTTCTCCCAGGCACAACTATGGCCGACGCCACGCTGTTCCGCGTTCCGGCCGGTCTTTGGTTATGGTTCGGACCGTGGCTGATTCGGATTCGGAAGAGACGGTCGTTCCGCCGTCGAGCGCGCAGCTGGGAGCGGCGCGCAAGTTCGTGAAGGCGCACGGCAAGCCGTCCCGCGCGGTGGTGGAGAACATCGGCCGGGCGGGCGCGCGCGTCGTCCTCGTGGGCGCGGACGGCGCCATGGGCGACGTGGTGGTGCCTTCTGTGGCGACCGGAGAGGCGCTGATCGAGGCCGTCGAGGACCTCGAAGCGGCGTCGTGGGACGCGGAGACGGTCAAGGCCGCGAAGATCGGCCCGGAGCACCGCCGCAAGATGGCGGGCCGGTGAACCGCACGGCGATTCTGGCCGGCTGCGCGGAGCTTCCCTCGGGCGACGGCGACGACGACGCCGTGGTCCCCGCACTGGAGTCGCTGGGCTTCTCGGTCTCGTGGGCGGCGTGGGACTCGGGTGCGCCGTTCGAGGACGCCGACGCGGTGATCCTGCGCGCGACCTGGGACTACGCTTCGCGGCGTCCGGAGTTCCTCTCCTGGTGCGAGTCGGTCCCCGCGCTGTACAACCCGGCTCCGGTCGTCCGCTGGAACACGGACAAGTCGTACCTCACGGAGCTGCTCGACGCGGGTCTGGCGGTGGTCCCGACGGTCTTGGTCGAACCGGGCGACGACCCCCGCTTCCCTTCGGGTGACTTCGTGGTCAAGCCGTCGGTGGGCGCGGGCTCGCGCGGAGCGGCCCGGTTCACGTCCGGCGCCGAAGCGTCCGCGCATTTGGCGTCCCTGCACGCCGACGGCCACACCGCGCTGATCCAGCCGTACCAGTCCAGTGTGGACACTGCCGGTGAGCTGGCTTTGGTCTACCTGGGCGGGTTCTACTCCCACGCGTTCTCGAAGGCCGCGATGCTGGGGTCCACGATGGACTCGTCGGGGCTCTATTTGTCGGAGAAGCTGGAGGCGGCCTCGCCGCCGGCGGACGCGGTGGCGCTGGCCGAGGACGTACTGGATGCGGCGTCGGCGTTGCTGGGGATCCTGCGGGCCGAGCTGTTGTACGCGCGCGTCGATGTGGTGCGGGGTGCGGACGGGAAGCCGTTGCTGCTGGAGCTGGAGTTGACGGAGCCGTCGCTGGGCTTCCGCCAGACGGACCCGTCGGCGGCGCTGCGGTTCGCTTCGGCGGTGCGGCAGCAGCTGGCGTAGTCACTTGGCGGCTCGCTGTACCGCGGCGAGCGCGAGTGCGACGACGGCCCCGAGCGCGGTCACGGCCAGCGAGCCGGTGATCAAATAAAGCCCCCCGATGCCTGCTAGGCCGGCTTTGATCAATTCCCGCAGACCGCGGTCTGGAGCGGGTTCCCTTGTCTTCCTCTTGGTCACTGTGCTACCCCTTTATCGGTGTGCTAGTGCACTCCAGGCAATGGTGACCGGTGCTGAGCCCGACCGGAATTGATCTTTTGTTTTCGGGTGGGGTTTTTCGTTGTCGCCGCGAACATCGCCGTTGTCCGGGCTTGTCGCGAATTGTCGATCTTCGTCGGTAGCGGAGGCGTCATGACCATCCGGATGGACGGTGACCTGGTCGCCGAGATTTCGGCCGCAGAGGTTGAAGCGGCGCTGCGCTGGCTGGCGAAGCTCAGGAGCGGCGATCCGCTCCAGGCCTTCGGGGAGGCGATCAAGGACCCGGCGAGTGGGCCCGCAACCGTGCTCCGCTCCCTGGCGGTGCCGACGGCGTCCCTGCCCGCCGATTCGCGGGCGTTCGCCGTGTGGGGCTTGATCGTCGACGAGATCGGCTCGATCGGAGACGCTCGCCGCCGCCACGTCCTGATGGCGGCGTTCCGGGTTCCGCCGGCGCCGGGCGGGACCGGGTGGAAGTCGACGTTGAGGGACCGCTTCGAGCAGCTGATGCTGCTGGACGTATTCGGCGACCCGCGACCCACCACCACGACTCCGATGAACAAAGCCTGGCGGTGGGCGCTCGAGGTGTTGGCCGCCCGGCTGGTGGAGAAACTGGTTTCACTGGACGAGCCGGGCTGGCGGCACTACGCGGACATTGGTCGTGCGGCGGTGGAAGTCACGAACGACAAACGCGTCGGCTGGCGGGCCCGGGCCGCTTCGCCGGGGGCGCAGCCGGTGTTCGTTAAGCGCATGCTCGTGACGGCGGTTATGCACCGCCGAACGGTGCGGCGCCGGATTACCGAACGCGACATCGTCGCCTGCGAGGACGGTGTCGACGGGTTTAACGTCCACGCGGCGACCGGCTGGACGCACGACGCGGCGGACATACCGGTGACGGCACCGTGGGCGTGCCGGGTGGTCGCTTCGCCCAGGGAATACCCCGGCGCCCCGGTTCTGACGCGCCTGCGCTTTCGCCGGACGCTGCGTAAGGGCGAGCGCTACGCGTTTGTCTCTGAGGCGCTCGACGAGCAAGTCGACGAAGAACGCCAGTGGCTCAACGTCGAAGTAGATCACCACGGCATCGCGCCCGGCGGCCTGACCATCCAGCTGAACTTCGACTCGGAGTATCTTCCCGAGGCGTGCTGGTGGTATGCCGAACAACTCGAATTCGAGTGGACTCGGCAACCGCCCGACGGTGACCCGCATCTGCTCCCAGTCGGGGACGGCTTCGTCCGGCACACCTTTGTCGAAGGGTGCCATCCGCGGGAGAGTTACGGCATCGCCTTCAGGTGGTGATCCACGTCAACCAGGCCAAGTCACGCCTGGGTGACGTGGATCTATTAGGCATCCTATGCGATCTGGATCAGCTGATTGCCGGTGTTGCCGCCGCCGAGGCTAGCGGAGGACGTCAGGATGGGCGTGCCGAACAGTGCCAGGCTCAGAATGATCGCGGTGGCGAGGCGCAGAATCTTTTTGCCCCGCTTGTTGTCGCTGTGCTCCACCGTGAGTCTCCTTCGGTGTGGGGAATTCGGCTCACCGTAAGAGGAAGCAACCGACACGATCGAGCCCGTCATCTCTCTTTCGTGTCAGCGCGGGCGTATTAAGCTACCCGTTTCGCGGCCAGCCGATCGGCCTTCGGCCACCGGACATCGGTCGCCCATCCCAACCGCTCGAACGCCCAGATCACCCGCGCCGAAATATCCACCTGCCCCCGCAGCACCCCATGCCGCGCGCAAGTCGGGTCCGCGTGGTGCGAGTTGTGCCACGACTCGCCCATCGAAAGCACCGCCAGCGGCCAAAAATTAGCCGCCTTGTCGCGACTGGCGAACGGCCTCTCGCCGATCAGGTGACACACCGAGTTCACCGACCAGCTCACATGGTGCAGGAACGCGATCCGCACCAATCCGGCCCAGAAGAACGCCGTCACCGCGCCCCACCAGGACCACGTCAGCAGGCCACCCAGCAGAGCCGGCAGGGCGAGGCTCAGCGTGATCCACAGCCAGAAGTACCGGTTCACCACCCGCAGATCACCGTCCGCCACCAGGTCCGGGGCGAAGCGATCCGCGTTGGTCACCTCGCGGGAGAACATCCACCCCATGTGTGCGTGCCAAAAGCCGCGCAGCAGCGCCGATGCCGATGTCCCGAACAGCCACGGCGAGTGCGGGTCACCCTCACGGTCGGCGAACGCGTGGTGCCGCCGGTGGCTCGCCACCCAGAAGATCACCGAGCCCTGGACCGCCATGCTGCCCGCGATCGCCAGCGCCACCCGCAGGGGCCGGGACGCCTTGAACGCGCCGTGCGTGAAGTAGCGGTGGTAGCCGACCGTCACCCCGAGCGTCGCGAACACGTAGAACGCCGCCGCCAGTGCCAGGTCGACCCACGTCATGCCCCAGCCCCACACCAGGGGGACCGCTACCAGCAGTGCCAGGAACGGCACCAGGAGGAACGTCTTCAGCACGAGCATCTCGCCCGTGCCGCGACGGTGGGAGATCAGCGGCTTGGGGGCGGCGCGCGAGGTCATGGCGCGAACAGTAACCCACGGGCGAAACGGGCACGCCGACGCCGAGTTAAGCCCGCGTTGCCGTCAGGCGGCGGCGAGCTCGCGGGGCGCCGGCTCCAGGGACGTCACCGGGCCGCGGTCGCGGCTGCCCGTCCACAGGGACGCCGTCGCGATGATCACCGCCATCGCGCCGAGGACGTGGAACGACACCATCGCCTCCGGCACGCCCAGCGCGTACTGCAGCGAGCCCAGCCCACCCTGCGCGACCGCGACCGCCCACACCACCGTGTAGCGCTGCCACAGCCCCTTCGGCGCGCCGATGCGCAGCAGCTGCAGGCCGAACACCGCGAGCAGCAACAGGTAGAGCACCAGCAGTCCGCCGTGGACCTGGGCGAGCGCCTCCACCGAAACGGCCAGGCGGTGCGTGTTGATGTCGCCGCTGTGCGGGCCGGCGCCGGTCACCGTGGTGCCCGCCGCGAGCACCAGCCACATGACCACGGCCAGCGCGACCAGGACCGAGCGGCCGGGAACCAGGAGCCGCGCGGGTTCGTCGCCTTCGCGGAACGCGCGCAGCAGCAGGACCGCGAGCCAGACCAGCGGCGTCGTGGCGAGGAAGTGGATCGCGACGGTCCACCACTCGAGCTTGGCGAGCACGGTCATCCCGCCGACGACGGCCTGCAGCACGACGCCGCCGGGCATCGTCCAGGCCAGCTTCACCAGCCGCTTGCGGGACGGGTGGTCGATCTGCACGCGCCACGCCGTGATGACGGCGACCGCGGCGACGAGGATGACCACGCCGGTCAGCAGCCGGTTGCCGAACTCGATCCACTGGTTGAGCGCGTGGATGCCCGGGTGGTCCACCGGGACCAGGCTGCCGGCGACGCACTGCGGCCAGGTCGGGCAGCCGAGGCCCGAGCCGGTGACGCGCACGATGGAGCCGGTGACACCGATCAGCGCCTGCGCGAGGACCGCGGTGATCCCGACGGCCCGCTGCACGGCGGCGGACGGATACGGCAGGCGGGCGACGAGGCTGGTGAACGGCACCCATCGATGGTAGAGCGCCGGGAAACGCGGCTTTCGGCAGGTCCCGGCGCCCAGAACGGCGCGCCGGGCACAAGGGACCTAGGTCACTCGGTTTTCTTGGCCTTCTTCTGGAAGAGCCCGAGCGACTGCGCGAAGACGGCGCCGAACCCCAGCACGGCGATGGGGACGGTCCTGACCCAGAAGGCCCCCGCGTCGAGCGAGACGAGCAGGGCGACCAGCCCGATCGCCACGACGAGCAGGAGCAGCATGATCAGGGTGACGCGCAGCTTCGAAACCATGGAACTTCCCCCTCGGCGGACCGGACCCGGACCGGGTGACCATCTCAGGGGCGGCGCGGGTTCGTGAGGTGAGTTCTACCCGGCCCGCAAGGCATTCAGGTGAGCTTCGTCGTGCGGGAAGCCAGGGCTCCCGCGGCGACCGCCCACACCGCCAGCACCACGAGCGGCCCGGGGGCGAACGCGCCGTCGACCAGCGCGGAGCGCATCCCTTCGGCCAGCGCCCCCGACGGCAGCAGCTCCACCACGCGAGCCAGCCCCGAAGGCAGCGAAGACGGCGCCAGCAGGATCCCGCCCGCCAGCAGCAACACGAACCAGACGATGTTCGCCAGCGCCAGCACGGCTTCCGCGCGCAGCGCGCCGCCCAGGAGCACGCCCAGCGCGCCGAAGGCCAGCGTGCCCAGCACCAGCAGCAAGATCGCCGAAGCCAGCCCCGAGAAAGTGGGCGACCACCCCAGGAACGCCGCCACCACACCGATGATCACCGACTGCAGCGCCACCACGACGACGGCCGCCGCGAGCCGGCCCACCACCAGCAGCCACCGCGGCAGCGCCGTCGCCGAAAGGCGCTTCAGCACCCCGTAGCGCCGGTCGAAGCCCAGGGCGATCGCCTGGCCGGTGAACGCCGACGACATCACCGCCAGCGCCAGGATGCGCGGCGTGATCCAGTCCACTTTGGACGTCGAACCCAGCGAAGACGCCGGCAGGATGTCCAGCAGCGACAACCCGATCAGCAAGGCCAGGGGAATGAGCAGCGTCAGCAGCACCTGCTCGCCGTGGCGCAGCGTCAGGCTCGCCTCGACCCGCGCGTGCGTCCGCAGCATGCGGCCCAGCGAGCCGCGCCCGGGCGCCGGGGTGAACGTGCCGGCGGGGAAAGACGTCATGCCCGCAGCTCCCGTCCGGTCAGCTCGAGGAAGACCTCTTCGAGCGTGCGCTTGCCGACCTGCAGCTCCTCCGGCAGCACGCCCTGCTGCGCGCACCACGCCGTGACCGTCGACACGACCTGCGGGTCGACCGAGCCGGCCACGACGTACGTGCCCGGCGCCGACTCGCGCACGGCGTAGCCCTCCGGCAGCGCCGCGGTCAGCAGGGCCGTGTCCAGCCGCGTGCGCGCCTTGAACCGCAGGCCCGCGTTGCCGCTCTCGTCGACCGTCAGGGATTCCGGCGCGCCGGAGACGACGACCTTGCCGTGGTCGACGATCACCACGGTGTCGGCCAGCGCTTCGGCCTCCTCCATCAGGTGCGTGGTCAGCAGCACCGAGACGCCGTCGCGGCGCAGCGCGCCCAGCAGGTCCCACACCAGCCGCCGGGCCTGCGGGTCCATGCCCGCGGTCGGCTCGTCGAGGAACACCAGCTCCGGCCGTCCGATCAGCGCGCACGCCAGCGAAAGCCGCTGCTGCTGCCCGCCGGAGAGGCGCTTGAACGGCGTCCGCCGCACCGAGGCCAGCCCGAGGACGTCCAGCAGCCAGGCCGGATCCAGCGGGGAGGCCGCGCAGGAGGCCACCAGCCCGAGCATCTCGTCGGCGCGGACGCCGGGGTAGGCGCCGCCGCCCTGGGGCATGATCCCGACGCGGGGGCGCAGCGCGGCCGACTCGCGCACGGGGTCGAAGCCGAGCACGCGCACCGTGCCCGCGTCAGGCTTCAGGAAGCCTTCGCAGACCTCGACGGTGGTGGTCTTGCCGGCCCCGTTCGGGCCGAGCAGGGCGAGCAGGCTGCCGCGCTCCATCCGCAGGTCGAGACCGTCGACCGCGCGGGTGGAGCCGTAGCTTTTCACCAGCCCGGTGATCTCGACGGCGGGGGCACTCACATCGCGTCACGATACGGCGTCGGCCCGCGCGGGCACCCGCGGGGACGGCCTGGAGAGCAGGACGGGGGCGAGCCGCCGCACGATCAGCATCCCGGTGCCGCACACGACGATCGCCGCGACGTAGGCGAACGGCAGCACGTACGGGCGGCCGTCGAAGGTGCTGCCGGTCGGCGGCAGGAGGAACGGCAGGGCGGCGGACAGCACCGCCGCGGCCACCCGGAACCGGGACGTCCCGGCCGCGGCGGCGAGGGGGATCACCGCCCACAGCACGTACCAGGGCTGCAGGTTGATCTGCAGGATCATCACCGCGCCGAGCGAGACGCCGAGGCCGATGATCGGCCGGTAGCGCCACTTGAAGCTGTCCCACAGGAACTTGAACGTGATGGCGACGGCGACCAGGTAGCCGAGCGCGCCGAGGATGGGCACCAGGCCGTTGGTGTGGTTGCCGAGCCCGAGCGCGATGCCGAGGACGCCGGAGAGGTTGGCGAGCTCGGCGGTGGGGGAGATCCACGAGCGGACCAGGCCGGGGGTGTCGAACGTCGCGCCGACCCAGCCGAAGCCGAGCCCGGTGCCGAAGCAGACGGCGACCAGCACGGCGCCGAACCACACCGCCATCGGTGCCCCGGCGACGAAGAGGTCCTTGAGCCGGCCGTGCCAGCGGCGCGCGACCATCACGGCGAAGAACGGCAAGGCGAACAACGCGGGCAGCTTCACCGCGACGCCCAGGGTGATGATCGCCACCCCGAGCCCGATGTAGAGCAGCTCCCCGCGCGCCAGGGGCGGTGGGGTGTCGCCCTTCACCCGGATCGGCAGCCGCCGGATGCCGACCTCCAGCCCGGCGAGCATCAGGCCGATGGCCAGCGCGTCGTTGTGGGCGCCGGCGATGAAGTGGAAGATCAGCAGCGGGTTGAGGGCGCCGAGCCACAGCGCCGTCGCGGGCTGGACGCCGAAGCGGCGGGCGAGCCGGGGCAGCGCCCAGACGATGAGGACCACGCCGGCCAGGGCGAGCACGCGCTGCAGGAGCACGCCGACGGCGATGCTGTTGCCGGCCAGGGGCGCGAGCCAGCCGCCGAGGCGCAGCACCAGCGGCCCGTACGGCGCCGGCGTCTCGCGCCACATGTTCGACACGCCCATGGTGAACGGGTCGGCGACGCCGAGGGCCTGCGCCGGGCCGAGGACGTAGGGGTCCATGCCGCGGTGCACGATCTCGCTCTGCGCGAGGTAGCTGTAGACGTCGCGGGAGAACAGCGGCGGGATGACCAGCAGCGGCAGCACCCACAGCGCGATCGTGCGCGCGAGCTGGCCCTGCGACGCGAGCCGGGCGCGGTCGGGCCGGGCGAACTTCCCGAGCATCAGCCAGCTGAGCACCAGGATGCCCATCCCGGAGATCGCGATGGCCAGCGACACCGTCGGGATGCGGGTGAACAGCCGCAGCACCGGGATCTCCTGCACCGGGTTGATCACCGGGGCGGCGCCGGCGCCGAGCGAGCCGAGGGCGAGGAAGAGCGACCCGACCGTGCCGAACCGGCGGACGACGGCGAGCCCGCGCCGCTCGTCACCCTCCAGGGGGAGCGGCACGCGGGGCTCGACGGGCGACAGCGTCACCGCGTGCGCACGCTCTTGCTGGTCCTGCCGTGCAGGATGTTCACCCACTGCCACGGGAGCAGGGTATCGCCGCCGCCGCGGAGTGAGTCGGGTCACTGCCGAAGACCCTGCCTTTGCCGACCGCCGGGAAATAAGACACACTTGTGTTGTGAAAAAGACGGAGGCACGTGACCAGGTGGGCGGCGACATGCCGCGCGCCGGGCTTCCCGTGGTTCCGCCGCAGGTCAGCGCCGAGGGCAAGACCCGCCACGAGGTCGCCCGGGTGCTCCTGGAACAGGGTCCCATGACCGCCGTCGTGGTCGCCGAGCAGCTCGGGATCAGCCCCACGGCCGTCCGCCGGCACCTCGACGCGCTTCTCGCGGACGGCGAAGCCGAGACGCGGGACGCGCCGCGCCGCGGACCCCGGGGCCGGGGTCGTCCGGCCAAGCTCTTCCTGCTGACCGAGTCCGGCCGCGCCCGCTTCGGGCACGCCTACGACGACCTGGCCGTGTCCGCCATCCGCTTCCTCGCCGAGCACGCGGGCGAAGACGCCGTACGCGCCTTCGCCGAGCGTCGCGTCGCGTCCCTGGTCGAGCCGCACCGCTCCGCGATCACCGGATCGAGTGATCCGGCGGCACGCGCGGAGGCCTTGGCGACCGCCCTGAGCAGGGAGGGCTACGCTGCGTCGACCCGCCAGGTCGGTACCCCGGCACCGGGTCAGAACGTCGGAGCGCAGCTCTGTCAGCACCACTGTCCGGTCGCCCACGTGGCCGCGGAGTTCCCGCAGCTGTGCGAGGCCGAGACCGAGGCGTTCGCGAAGCTGCTGGGCACCCACGTCCAGCGGCTGGCGACGATCGCACGCGGTGACTCCGCGTGCACCACCCACGTTCCCGTCACGACGGGGAACAACCCGGCCCATCCCGAGCCGGGAAGCACGGTGCCCCCTGGGCGCACAGCACGGATCCCGAATGGAGGGAAACCCGCATGACTGCCGCTGCCGAGCAGCGCACTCCCACCACCGCGCCACTGAGCCAGGAAGAGACCATCGAGTCCCTTGGCAAGTACGCGTTCGGCTGGGCCGACTCCGACGAAGCGGGCGCCAGCGCCCGTCGCGGGCTGAACGAGGATGTCGTCACCGACATCTCCGGGAAGAAGTCCGAGCCGGAGTGGATGCGCGAAGCGCGACTGAAGGCGCTCAAGCTCTTCGAGAAGAAGCCCATGCCCAACTGGGGGGCCGACCTCTCCGGGATCGACTTCGACAACATCAAGTACTTCGTCCGCTCCAGCGAGAAGCAGGCTGCGAGCTGGGAAGACCTGCCCGAAGACATCAAGAACACGTACGACAAGCTCGGCATCCCCGAGGCGGAGAAGCAGCGCCTCGTGGCCGGTGTCGCGGCCCAGTACGAGTCCGAGGTCGTCTACCACTCGATCCGCGAGGACCTCGAGAAGCAGGGCGTGCTCTTCCTCGACACCGACACCGCGCTGCGCGAGCAGCCGGAGCTGTTCGAGGAGTACTTCGGCTCGGTCATCCCGGCCGGCGACAACAAGTTCTCCGCGCTGAACACGGCGGTGTGGTCCGGCGGCTCGTTCATCTACGTGCCCAAGGGCGTCAAGGTGGACATCCCGCTGCAGGCCTACTTCCGGATCAACACCGAGAACATGGGCCAGTTCGAGCGCACCCTGATCATCGTCGACGAAGACGCCTACGTGCACTACGTCGAGGGCTGCACGGCGCCGATCTACCAGTCCGACTCGCTGCACTCGGCGGTCGTGGAGATCATCGTCAAGAAGGGCGCCCGCTGCCGCTACACGACCATCCAGAACTGGTCGAACAACGTCTACAACCTGGTCACCAAGCGCGCCAAGTGCGAAGAGGGCGCGACCATGGAATGGATCGACGGCAACATCGGTTCCAAGGTGACGATGAAGTACCCGTCGGTCTTCCTCATGGGCGAGCACGCCAAGGGCGAGGTCCTTTCGGTCGCGTTCGCGGGCGAGGGCCAGCACCAGGACGCGGGCGCCAAGATGGAGCACCTCGCGCCGTACACCTCTTCGACGATCGTGTCGAAGTCGGTGGCGCGCGGCGGCGGCCGCACCTCGTACCGCGGCCTGGTCCGCGTCGCGAAGCGCGCGCACCACTCGCGCTCCAGCGTGGTCTGCGACGCCCTGCTGGTCGACACGATCTCGCGCTCGGACACCTACCCGTACGTGGACATCCGCAACGACGAGGTGTCCATGGGCCACGAGGCCACGGTGTCCAAGGTCAGCGAAGAGCAGCTGTTCTACCTGATGTCGCGCGGCCTCGACGAGGCCGAGGCGATGGCGATGATCGTGCGCGGGTTCGTCGAGCCCATCGCGCGTGAGCTGCCGATGGAGTACGCGCTCGAGCTGAACCGCCTGATCGAGCTCCAGATGGAAGGGTCCGTCGGCTAGTCATGTCGGTTACCGAGAACAACGTTTCGGAGTCTCTGCGCGAGGGGGCCGTCATTCCGGCGGCCTCCCGCGCGGAGCGCTTCACCTCCTACGACGTCGAGGCCTTCGAGGTCCCGGGCGGCCGTGAGGAGAACTGGCGCTTCACGCCGATGAAGCGGCTGCGCGGCCTGCACGACGGCAGCGCGGTCGCCACCGGCGAGATCACCCTCGAAGCCGACGCCGCCCCCGAGCTGGGCATCGTGACCGTCGGCCGCGACGACCCGCGGCTGGGCCAGGCCGGCGTCCCGAGCGACCGGATCGCCGCGCAGGCGTACTCCTCGTTCACCAAGGCCACCATCGTGACGGTGCCCAAGGAGACGAAGGCGTCGAAGCCGTCGGTGCTGCGCATCCACGGCCCGGGCGAGGACAAGGTCGCCTACGGGCACCTGCAGGTCCGCGCCGAGGCGTTCGCCGAAGCCCTCATCGTGCTCGACCACGTCGGCTCCGGCACCTACGCCGACAATGTCGAGTTCGTCATCGGCGACGGCGCGAAGATCACCGTGGTCAGCGTCCAGGACTGGGCCGACGACGCGGTGCACGTCTCCGAGCAGCACCTGAAGCTCGGCCGCGACGCCTCGCTCAAGCACACGGTCATCACCCTGGGCGGCGACCTGGTCCGCGTCTCGCCGACGGCGACCTTCGCCGACAAGGGCGGCGACGTCGAGATGCTCGGCGTCTACTTCGCCGACGGCGGCCAGCACCAGGAACACCGCCTCTTCGTCGACCACGCGGTGCCGAACTGCAAGTCGCGCGTGGGCTACAAGGGCGCGCTGCAGGGCGAGGGCGCGCACACGGTGTGGATCGGCGACGTGCTGATCCGGGCCGCGGCCGAGGCCACCGACACCTACGAGTTCAACCGCAACCTGGTGCTCACGCCGGGCGCCCGCGCGGACTCCGTGCCGAACCTCGAGATCGAGACCGGCGAGATCGAAGGCGCCGGCCACGCGAGCGCGACGGGAAGGTTCGACGACGAGCAGTTGTTCTACCTGCAGTCGCGCGGGATCGCCGAAGAAGCCGCCCGGCGCTTGGTCGTGCGCGGGTTCTTCCACGAGATCCTGGTGAAGATCGACGTCCCCGAGGTGCGCGAGCGCCTCGAAGCCGCGATCGAGGCCGAGCTCGAAGCCGTCGGCGCCTGACGCCGCCCACCGCAGACTTTTAGGAAACGAAGAATGGCTACCCTGGAAATCAAGGACCTGCACGCCTCGGTCGAGACCGACGAAGGCGCCAAGGAGATCCTCAAGGGCGTGAACCTGACGATCAAGTCGGGCGAGACGCACGCGATCATGGGCCCCAACGGCTCCGGCAAGTCCACCCTGTCCTACGCGATCGCCGGCCACCCGAAGTACCAGGTGACCTCCGGCGAGGTGCTGCTCGACGGCGAGAACGTCCTCGAGATGAGCGTCGACGAGCGTGCCCGCGCCGGCCTCTTCCTGGCCATGCAGTACCCGGTCGAGGTGCCCGGCGTGTCCATGTCCAACTTCCTCCGCACCGCGGCCACCGCGGTCCGTGGCGAGGCTCCCAAGCTGCGCCACTGGGTCAAGGAGGTCAAGGAGGAGATGGGCAAGCTCGAGATCTCGCAGGAGTTCGCCGAGCGCTCGGTCAACGAAGGGTTCTCCGGCGGCGAGAAGAAGCGCCACGAGATCCTGCAGCTGGCGCTGCTCAAGCCGAAGTTCGCCATCCTCGACGAGACCGACTCCGGTCTCGACGTCGACGCCCTGCGCGTCGTCTCCGAGGGCGTGAACGCGTACAAGGCTTCGAGCGAGGTCGGCGTCATGCTGATCACGCACTACACCCGGATCCTGCGGCACATCACGCCGGACTTCGTGCACGTCTTCGCCGGCGGCAAGATCGTCGAGTCGGGCGGCAAGGAGCTGGCCGACGAGCTGGAGGAGCACGGCTACGTCAAGTACGTCGGCAAGCCCGAGCCGGCCGCGCTCTGACGTTTTCCCCCGTACGACACCGAGAACGAGAGGAGTCGGCCCGATGACCACCACCTCGGCCAGCTCTCTGCCACTCGACGTGGCGGCCCTGAGGGCCGACTTCCCCATCCTGTCGCGCACCGTCCGCGACGGGAAACCCTTGGTGTACCTGGACTCCGGCGCGACGTCGCAACGCCCGACCGCGGTGTTCGACGCCGAACGCGACTACGTGTTCACGTCGAACGCCGCCGTCCACCGCGGTGCGCACCAGCTGTCCGAAGAGGCCACCGACGCCTACGAGTCCGCGCGCGCGAAGATCGCGGAGTTCGTCGGCGCCGACCCCGAGGAACTGGTGTTCACCAAGAACGCGACCGAGGGCATCAACCTCGTCGCGTACTCGATGAGCAACGCCGCCACGGCCGGTCCGGAAGCTTCGCGCTTCGTGGTCGGCCCGGGCGACGAGATCGTCGTCACCGAGATGGAGCACCACGCGAACCTCGTGCCGTGGCAGCAGCTGTGCCAGCGCACCGGGGCGACGCTGAAGTGGTTCAAGGTCACCGAAGCCGGGCGCCTCGACCTGTCCGATGTGGACGAACTGATCACCGAGCGCACGAAGGTGGTCGCGTTCGCGCACCAGTCCAACGTGCTCGGCACGGTCAACCCGGTGGAGCTGCTCGTCGAGAAGGCCAAGGCCGTCGGCGCGTTCACCGTGCTCGACGCGTGCCAGTCGGTGCCGCACTTCCCCGTGGACTTCCACGCGCTAGGCGTCGACTTCGCGGTGTTCTCCGGGCACAAGATGCTCGGCCCGTCCGGCATCGGCGTGCTCTACGGGCGCACCGAGCTGCTCGAAGCGATGCCGCCGTTCCTCACCGGCGGGTCGATGATCGAGATGGTCCGCATGGAGGGCTCCACCTTCGCGCCGCCGCCGCAGCGGTTCGAGGCCGGCGTGCCGATGACGTCGCAGGCCATCGGCCTCGGCGCGGCCGTCGACTACCTCTCGGCCATCGGCATGGACCGGATCGCGGCGCACGAGCACGAGCTCGCCGCGGCGGCCCTCGAAGGCGTCGGCGCGATCCCGGGTGTCCGGATCGTCGGGCCGACGGATCTGAAGGACCGCGGCGCGACCGTGTCGTTCGTGATCGACGGCGTGCACCCGCACGACGCCGGCCAGGTGCTCGACAGCCTCGGCATCGCCGTCCGCGTCGGCCACCACTGCGCGTGGCCGCTGCACCGGGCCTGCAACGCGCAGGCGACCGTGCGCGCGTCGTTCTACCTCTACAACACGCTGTCCGAAGTGGACGCCCTGGTAGCGGGTGTTCGCGAGGCCCAGAAGTTCTTCGGAGTGGCCCAGTGAACCTGGAAAGCATGTACCAGGAGATCATCCTGGACCACTACAAGAACCCGCACGGCCGCGGCCTGCGCGACCCGTTCGACGCCGAGTCGTTCCAGGTCAACCCGACCTGCGGTGACGAGGTGACCCTGCGGGTCAAGCTCGACGACGGTAAGGTCGCCGACGTCTCCTACGACGGCCAGGGCTGCTCCATCAGCCAGGCCTCGACGTCGGTCTTGACGGATCTCGTCGTCGGCCACACGCTTGAGGAGGCGTTCACCACCATGGACGCCTTCGTGGAACTGATGCAGGGCAAGGGAAAGATCGAGCCGGACGAGGACGTGCTGGAGGACGGGATCGCCTTCGCGGGCGTCGCCAAGTACCCCGCCCGCGTCAAGTGCGCCCTCCTCGGCTGGATGGCTTTCAAGGACGCCGTCGCCCGGACCACCAGTGGAGCTGAGAAAGCATGACCGAAGACACCGCCACCGAAGCACGCGAGGGCCGGACCGCCGCCGACCTCGACGCCGAGACCACGGCCACGCAGGACCTCGACCTCGCCAAGCTCGAGGACGTCGAGGAAGCCATGCGCGACGTCGTCGACCCGGAACTCGGCATCAACGTCGTCGACCTGGGCCTGGTCTACGACATCCGCGTCGAGCAGGACAACACCGCCACCATCGACATGACGCTCACGTCGGCGGCCTGCCCGCTGACCGACGTCATCGAAGACCAGACGTCGGCCGCGCTGACCTCCGGCGGCCTCGTCAAGGACTTCCGCATCAACTGGGTCTGGATGCCGCCGTGGGGCCCGGAGAAGATCACCGAGGACGGCCGCGAGCAACTGCGCGCCCTCGGCTTCACCGTCTGACTTCATTTCGCATCGAGCGGGTCACCTTCCGAGGTGGCCCGCTTTGTGTATAACAACCTATACCGCGCGTGCCAGGCCAGCGCGTAAAGGACGAGCGCGGCGGCGAACCCGCTGCAGGCACCGGTGGCCAGCAGGTACGTCGCGTTGCCGACGACGCCCGCGCGGGTCATCGGGTCGTGGTGGGCCAGGAAGGGCAGCACGTCGGCCAGGACGCCGGCCAGCGTGCCGCCAGCGAGGAACGCCACCACCGGTTTGCGGCGGCGAGTGCCTCTCGGCGCCGGCTCGGTGGGTGCGGTGCGGTACCAGCGCACGAGCCACCACGCGAGGATCCCGGCTCCGGCGATCGTGCTGACCAGCTGGATCAGCCGACCGACGTCGACCCCGGTGACGAGCGGGGTCCGCAGGAACGGGAACCCGTCGTTCTCGTGGGTGAAGGCGTCCCAGCCGACGTGGGTCGCGGCGCCGAGGACCAGGGACAGGGCGATCCAGCCCGGCCGCTTCCAGCTGAAGTGGCGGGGGAGCCGCTCGGCCAGCGGTCTCGGCGCCAGGGCGAGCAGCGGCCGCTTCAAGACGATCTGGAAGACCGCCAGCAGGGCGAGCGCGAGCAGCGGGTCGAGCCAGAGGACGGACGCGAATTCGTGCGTCTTGGTGAGGCCGACGCCGGGCAGCCGCGGCACGAACCAGAAGACGTCCGGCGCGACGGACCCGGCGACGAGCGCGGCCGGCACCAGCGGTCGTCTCGCCAGTGGGAGCACGGCGGCGGGATGACTCAGCGTGAACGGCACGGAAGTAGTATCCCGGGGTGGTCCTGCGCTCGATCCTCCTATTCCTGGCCGCGGCGGTCTGCGAAATCGGTGGCGCGTGGCTGGTGTGGCAGGGCGTCCGCGAACACCGCGGCTGGCTGTGGATCGGCGGCGGGCTGCTGGCTCTCGGCGTGTACGGCTTCGTGGCGACGCTCCAGCCGGACGCCCACTTCGGCCGCATCCTCGCGGCGTACGGCGGCGTGTTCGTCGCGGGTTCGCTGGCCTGGGGGGTGGTGGCGGACGGTTACCGCCCGGACCGCTACGACGTGCTCGGGGCGCTCCTGTGCCTGGCCGGGGTCGCGGTGATCATGTACGCGCCCCGGACGGGGTAACGGCGGGCGCCATGGCCCGATAGATCACCGTGACCGAGATGTCCTTTCCGCCCGCTCCGCCGTCCGCGCCGAAACGCTCCGGCGTGTCCAAGGTGCTCCTGCTGATGATCGCCGTCGCGGTGCTCGGCGCCGGCGCCGGTGGGTACGGCTTCGGCCGGCTGATGCTGGGGTACCACGCCTATACGCAGGCGAGCGGGAACATGAGCCCGACCCTCGCGCCGGGCGACCGGCTCGTCGTGCGCCAGGTGGACGACGTGGAGGTGCACCGCGGGGATCTCGTCGCCATCGACATGAGTGCGTACGCCGATTCGCCCCGCGACGGAATCAGCATCGTCCGCGTGGTCGGGGTCGCCGGGGACACCGTCGCCTGCTGCACCGACGAGCACCTCTCGGTCGACGGCAAGCCGATCACCGAGCCCTACATCACGCCCGGCTACGAAGGTCTCTTCGAGTTCTCCGCCAAGGTGCCTGAGGGTGCGGTCTTCGTCGAAGGGGACAACCGGGGCAATTCCGACGACTCACGGTTCGGCGGCCCGGTGCGGTTGTCCGCGGTCACCGGGATCGTGGTCGCCACCGGCACGGTCGTCACCCCGAAGCCGCTGCCGCCGGTCACCTCGTTCACCGACGCGGGCCTGCCCGGGACGCCGTACTCCGACGGGACGTTGACCGGGTTGCGGTGGTGGATCCTCGGCGGGTTCGTGCTGTTCGTGGCCGGCGTCATCGGAGTGATCGTGACCGCCGTCCGGAACGCCGGAAGACGACGAAAAGCAGCCGCAGCCCCACCAACGCGCTGATCACCAGCAGGTTGTAGCCGAACACCTGGTGCAGCGTCAGGTCCGCCGCGATGCGCGGCCCGCCGTCGCCGGCCAGCAGCAGGACGGCCATCAGGCCGGCCGCCGCGCCGACGAAGGCCAGCAGGAATTCGTGGACGAGGCTCGTGACGACGTCGCGGTCGCGCTCGTCGGAGAACAGCCGGACGTTCACCGACAGCCGGCCCTCCTCGATGGCGGCTCCGATGCGGTCGACGCGGCGGGGGATGCGGCGCAGCACCGGCAGCAGCGCCAGGACCTCGGTGAGCGCGGTGTGGCGCAGCGAGTCCGGCCGCAGCCGGGCGCCGACCTGCTCGGCGGCGAACGCGCGCGACTCGGCCACGACGTCGAACGCGGGATCCAGCGCGGCCAGGGTGCCCTCCACCGTGGCCAGCGCCCGGAACACGGCGGCGACCGGCGGCGGCACGCTCAGCCGGAAGTCCGCGACCACCCGGAACAGCCCGGTGAACAGGTCGAGGCCGGCGGCGCGCCCGGGCCCGAAGTGCCGGGCGACCAGGGCGCCGAGGGCGCGTTCGAGGCGCTGCTCGTCGATGTCGTCCGTGCGGTCGACGATTTCCAGCAGCCCGTCGCGCAGGGCCGCCGGGTCGCCGCGGTCGAGGGCCAGGACCAGGTTCTGCAGGCCGCCGCGCAGCCCGGCGTCGAGGCGGCCGACCGAGCCGAAGTCGAGCAGCCCCAGGCGGCCGTCTTCCAGGACCATGAGGTTGCCCGGGTGCGGGTCGGCGTGGAAGACGCCGCCGATCATCACCTGGTCGAGCAGGCACCGCAGGAGCGACCGCGCGAGCCGCTTGCGGTCGGCCGCCGGCGCCGTCTCGAGAGGCCGGCCCGCCAGCCGGGACATGACCAGGACGCGTTCGGTGGACAGTGCCTTGTGGACGGTCGGCAGAACGACGTCCGGGCCGGAAGTCGCAGCCACGGCGGTGATGTTGCGGGCCTCGATGGTGAAGTCGAGCTCCTCGGTGAGTGCTTCGGCGAACCCGTCGGCGAGCTCGGCGACGCCGAGCGAGCGTGCCCAGTCCGCGCGCTCCTCCAGCGCCGCGGCGACGCGGCGGACGATGTCGATGTCGCGCTCGGCCTGCTCCCGCACGCCCGGGCGCTGGACCTTGACGACGACGTCCTCGCCGCCGCGCAGCTTCGCCCGGTAAACCTGCGCGACCGACGCGGTGGCCAGCGGTTCCGGGTCGAACTCGGCGAAGACGTCGTCGGGTGAGCCGCCCAGTTCCTCGGTCAGCACCGCCCACACGGCGTCGGCCTTCGCCGGTGCCACCTGGTCCTGCAGCTTGCCGAGCTCGTCGAGGAACGACGGCGGCAGCAGGTCCGCGCGCGTGGAAAGCACCTGGCCGAGCTTCACGAACGTGACGCCGCCTTCCTCCAGCGCGCGGCGCAGGGAGCGGGCGAGCTTGGCGTGCCGGCCGGGCGCGAGATCGGGGTCGCGGCGGCCGGCGAGGTAGCGCCCGAGGCCGTGCTTGACGGCGATCCGGCTGATCTGCGAGTACCGGCGGGCGCGCGCGATCTTGGCGCCGATCGCGCGCGGCCGGAACCCGCCTGGCAAGGCCATTTCGGCGACGAAGAGGAAGATCAGTGTCGCGAGGAAAGCGCTGCCCGCCAACGGAATCAGCAGCCCGACGGCTGCGCCGCCGTTGTGCAGCAGGGAAACCGGGAACGCCTGGCCGATGCCGCCCGCGACGAGCCAGCCGAACGCGGCGCCGCACAGTGCGCGGACGGCGCCGATCCGGACCCCGAGCACCCGCCGCGACGCGACGACCAGCGGCCAGAGCACGAGTGCGTAAAGGGGAAGGGTCAGCAGGCCCAGCAGGACGTCCATGCCGCAGAGCAGACCACGCGGGCCGGGCCGGACGGCTCATCCGGCGGCGGGACCGGGCTCCCTCCCGGGAGGGAGCTACTTTCGGCCGTGGCCCGGATCGCTCGTGGACTCCTAACCTGATCGCGCGGACCACGGTTGGATGTTCTCTGAACGGACATGAGGAGACATGATGAACGGACGCGTGCTCGGCCGGATCGTGGCACTGGCCACGGCGGTCGCGGCCTCGCTGGGCATGGGGCTCGCCGTCGCTCCCGGCGCTTCGGCGGCCGCCGTCACGACGCTGTACTACAGCTCGTCGGGCGCACCGGACTACCTCGCGCAGATCGACCAGGGCGCGGCCAACTGGAACGCCGCGGTCACGGACGTGAAGCTGGTCAAGCGGAGCTCGGGGGCGACGATCACGTTCCACGAGATCCACAGCGGCGGTTCGTACACGAACACGAACGGCCACGGCCGCGGCGACATCTACCTGGACACGAGCCAGGTGGCGGAGGGCTTCGACCCGACCCGCATCGCGGCGCACGAGCTGGGCCACAACCTCGGGCTGCCGGACCACTACACGGGCCCGTGCACGGAGCTGATGTCCGGCCACGGCCCGGGGACGGCGTGCAAGAACGCGAAGCCTTCGTCTGCCGAGGCGGCGAAGGTGCAGTCGCTGTGGGTGAACGGCTTCGCGGCTTCGGAGCTGCGCAAGGTCGCTTACTAGCTCACCTTCGAGCGCCCCAAGGTGGCCTTGGTTGCGTCTGACGCACCGAAGGCCGCCTTGGGTGCGTGAGACGCACCGAAGGCCACCTTGGGGCGCTCCATCCCGAGAGGGAGGCGGCCGACGACGCTGCCTGCGAAGATCGACCGGTGCGCGTACTCCGCCCCCTGACGAGCAAGGCGACCTACCGCCGCTGGGTGTACCTCGTCCTCGGCGGTGCCATCAGCGTTCCCTACCTGCTGTTCTCCGCGGTCGCCGTGCCGTCGCTGCTGCCGTTCGTCACCACCCTCGAGCGCGCCACCCTCGTCGGCGGGCTGCTCACCCTGGTCGTCCTCGGCGGCACCGCCTTCTTGCCCGCCGTGCACGTCCTCGAGTCCACCGCCGTCCGGGAACTGCTCGACGATCCCGTGCCCGGCGCCCCCGCGAAACCGCGGACCCGGCCGGGGCGGCGGCGGGCGGCGGGGATGTTCGTGCTGCACGTCGTCGCCGGGTTCGTCGTCAGCTTCTTCAGCCTGGCCGCGCCCGTGGCCGTCGGGATCTCGGTCAGTGCCGTGTTCACCGGGCACTTCTTCCAGACCGCCGGGAGCGACGAGGTCACCGTGCCGACGGGCTGGCCCTCCGTCTGGCTGCCCGTCGTGTTCCTCGTCGCCACCGTGCTGCTGATCTACGCCGTCCGGGCGATCGGCGCCGGGCTGCGGAAGGCCGCGGTCCGATTGCTCGGGATGACCGCCGCCGACCGGATCGCCCAGCTGGAACGGCGGACCGGGCAGCTCGCCGAACGCAACCGCCTGGCCCGGGAGCTGCACGACTCGGTCGGGCACGCGCTGAGCGTCGTCACCGTCCAGGCCGGGGCCGCCCGGCGGACGCTGCGCACCGACCCGGAGTTCACCGAACGCGCGCTTGGTGCGATCGAGGAGTCCGCCCGCACCGCGCTCGACGACCTCGACCACGTCCTCGGGCTGCTGCGTGACGAGGCGGCCGGCCGGACGCCGCAGCCGGGGCTGGCCGACCTGGAGACCCTGCTCGAAACGACGCGGCTGGCCGGCACCGACGTCACGGCCGAGCTCGGCGGCGACCTGGCCGCGGTGCCCGCTGTGGTGTCACGCGAGGTCTACCGGATCCTGCAGGAATGCCTGACCAACGCGGTGCGGCACGCCGGTAGGGTCCCGGTGACGGTGGTCGTCGACGTCGCGGCGCACGGCCTCCTCGCCCGGGTCGCCAACCCGCTGGGGGCCGGCTCCGGCCGCACCGGCGGCGGCCGCGGCCTGCGGGGGATGACCGAGCGGGTCGAGGTGCTCGGCGGCACGCTGTCGGCCGGGCGGGTGGACGAGCGGTGGGAGGTCGTGGTGCGGGTGCCGTGGGGGAGCGGGCGATGACCGCCGGGGTGCTGCTGGTCGACGACGAGCCGCTGATCCGCGCCGGGCTGCGCGCGATCATCGACAGCGAGGACGACCTGAGCGTGCTCGGCGAGGCCGCCGACGGCGCCGAGGTGCCCGGGCTCGTGACCCGGCTCCGCCCGGACGTCGTGCTGATGGACGTGCGGATGCCCGCGGTCGACGGGATCCGCGCCACCACGCACCTGATGTCCACGATGGACAGCCCGCCGAAGGTGATCGTGGTGACCACCTTCGAGAACGACGACTACGTCTACGACGCGCTGGTCGCCGGCGCCAGCGGGTTCCTCCTCAAGCGGGCCCGGCCGGAGGAGATCGTCGCGGCGATCCGGACGGTGCTGACGGGGGAGTCGCTGCTGTTCCCGGCGGCGATCCGCCGTCTCGCCGCCCACCACGCGCCGGCGCCCACCGGTGACGGCTTGGCGCGGGCCGGGCTGACCGACCGCGAGCGCGAGGTGCTGCGGCTGATGGCGTCCGGGCTGTCCAATGTGGAGATCGCGGGCGAGCTGTACCTGGGGATCCAGACGGTGAAGACCCACGTCGGCAACGTGCTGGCGAAGCTGGGCGCGCGGGACCGGACCCAAGCGGTGATCCGGGCGTACGACTCGGGGTTCGTGACGCCGGCGGGCTAGTGCGCCCCTCCGTCACGGGCCCGATCCGCCGGCTCGCTCACCCGGCACGCTCCAGGTTGTCACTGCTGGTACGGCCCACGCGGCGGCTGGTACCCCGGCGGCGGGGCTTGCTGAAACCCCTGCGGCGGCGGGAATCCCTGCTGCTGGTACTGAAATCCAGGCTGCTGCGGGAAGTCTTGCGGGGCCGGGAATCCCTGCGGCTGGTAGCCCTGCTGCGGGTATCCCGGCGGCGGACCGAAGCCGGTCTGCTGCCCGGGCACGGTACGGC
This sequence comes from Amycolatopsis sp. NPDC051106, assembly GCF_040682775.1. Classification (NCBI taxonomy): domain Bacteria; kingdom Bacillati; phylum Actinomycetota; class Actinomycetes; order Pseudonocardiales; family Pseudonocardiaceae; genus Amycolatopsis; species Amycolatopsis sp. NPDC051106. Next base: position 36,537 of record NZ_JBFBBQ010000017.1, read on the forward strand.
CGGCCCGGCGCCGGACCGCGACGACCAGCCGCCACCCGCACAGGGCGCCGATCCCCGCGCCGATCCCGACCGTGACCCACCGGCCGCCGTTGTTGAAGGTGTTCGCGCTGTCGATCGATTCCTGGCGCTTCTCTTCGTAGGTCTCGGTGCTCGTCTGGCCGTACTGGGTCCTCTCGCAGGTCTGCCCCGGCCGCATCTCTTCGCTGCCGCAGAGCACCTTGGAGTTGGGATCCCCGGAGCCGAACAGGCCGAGTGACACCAGGCTCAGCCCGAACAGCAGCCCGATCGACCACCACACCACGCTTTTCACTGCATTTCCCCTCTGCAACACCCCGGTCAGCGGACATATCAGACCATAGACCGAGCTGTGACGCACGCGCTTCCGACGTCACTGGCCGCTTCAGGACACGTTCCGGTCGAGGACGGCCTGGATCGCCGCGGCCATCGCCGCCGGGTCGCCGTCGCCCGGGCGCAGCACCAGATCGGGTGACGACGGACGTTCGTACGGCGCGTCGACCCCGGTGAACCCGGTGATCTCCCGCGCGCGGGCCTTGGCGTACATCCCCTTCGGGTCGCGCGCCTCGCACACCTCCAGGGGCGTGTCCACGAAGACCTCCACGAACGGCAGATCCCCGGAGATCGCTCGCGCCGAAGCGCGGTCGGCCGCATACGGGCTGATGAGCGACGCGATCGCCACCACGCCCGCGTCCGCGAACAGCCGCGCCACCTCCGCCACCCGGCGGACGTTCTCCGCGCGGTCCGCCGGGCTGAACCCGAGGCCCTTGTTCAGCCCGTGGCGCAGGTTGTCGCCGTCCAGGAGGTAGGCCGGGCGGCCCGCGGCGACCAGCCGGCGTTCCAGCTCGACCGCCACCGACGACTTGCCCGACGCCGAGAGCCCGGTCAGCCACACCGTGGCACCCCGGGTCGGCCGGTCCTCGCGCCGCACCGCCGCGGTGTGCCAGACGATCGGGGACGCCGCGGCGCCGGTGATCATCCCGGCCGCGACCGTGTCGCCGGTGTGCTCGTCGACCAGCAGGAACCCGCCCGTGGCCCGGTTGCGGCGATACGGGTCGAACAGCAGCGGGGCGCGCGTGCGCAGCCGGATGCGGCCGATGTCGTTCAACGACAACGATTCCGCGGGGTCGCGGTGCAGGGTGGTGACGTCGAGCCGGTAGTCCAGCCGCTCCACCGAACCGCGGGTCTCGGTGGTCGTGTGCCGGACGACGTAGGAAGCGCCCGGCGTCAAGGAAGCCCGCGGCGAGAACCAGCACACCAGCGCGTCGACCTCGTGGGCGGACTCCGCGCGGTTGCCCGGACGGCACAGCATCGCGCCCCGCCCCAGGTCCAGATCATCGGCCAGTTCGACCGCGACCGCTTGTCCCGTGAAGGCCTCGGAAAGCGGTTCCCCGCCCGGTCCCCACACCGCCCGGACCGTGGACGTGAACCCCGACGGCAGCGCCACGACCTCGTCGCCCGGCTTGAACACCCCGCCGGCGATGGTGCCCGCGTAGCCGCGGAAGTCCGACCGGCGGATCACGTACTGCACCGGGAACCGCGCGTCGATCAGGTTGCGGTCGGACGCGACGTGCACCTCCTCCAGCTGGTGCAGCAGGGAAGTTCCTTCGTACCAGGGCATGCTCGCGCTGCGGTGGACGACGTTGTCGCCGTGCAGCGCCGAAACGGGCACGAACGTCAGGTCGGCGATGTCCAGTTTCATCGCGAACCGCCGGAAGTCCTCGCGGATCTCGTCGAACCGCTCCTGCGACCAGCCGACGAGGTCCATTTTGTTCACGCACACCACGAGGTGCCCGATCCCGAGCAGCGACGCGAGGAACGCGTGCCGCCGCGACTGTTCCAGCACGCCCTTGCGCGCGTCGACCAGGACCAGGGCCAGGTCGGCCGTCGACGCGCCGGTCACCATGTTCCGCGTGTACTGCAGGTGCCCGGGGGTGTCCGCGATGATGAACTTCCGCTTGGGCGTGGCGAAGTAGCGGTGCGCGACGTCGATCGTGATGCCCTGCTCGCGCTCGGCGCGCAGGCCGTCGGTGAGCAGCGCGAGGTCCGGGTAGTCCTCGCCGCGGTCGCGGCTGGCGCGCTCGACGGCGGCGAGCTGGTCGGTGAAGATCGCCTTCGAATCGAACAGCAGCCGGCCGATCAACGTGGACTTGCCGTCGTCCACGCTCCCGGCGGTGGCGATCCTCAGCAGCTGCATCAGAAGTAGCCCTCCCGCTTGCGGTCTTCCATGCCTGCTTCGGAAATCCGGTCGTCCGCGCGCGTCGCCCCGCGTTCGGTGACGCGGGTCGCGGCGACCTCGGCGACCACCTCGGACGGTGTCGCCGCCGACGATTCGACGCAGCCGGTGCACGTCGCGTCGCCAACGGTCCGGAAGCGCACGGTCGCCTCGTACGGCGTCTCTCCGTCCACAAGGGACAGGAAGCGCGTGGCCGCCAGCAGCATGCCGTCCCGCTGGACCACCGGGCGCCGGTGCGCGTAGTAGAGCGGTGGCAGGGCGATCCGCTCGTCGCGGATGTACTGCCAGATGTCCAGCTCGGTCCAGTTCGACAGCGGGAAGACGCGGATGTGCTCGCCGCGCCGGTGCCGCCCGTTGTAGAGGTTCCACAGCTCCGGACGCTGCGCCCGCGGATCCCACTGGCCGTGTTCGTCGCGGAAGCTGAACACGCGCTCCTTCGCGCGGGCCTTCTCCTCGTCGCGTCGGGCGCCGCCGAACACGGCGTCGAAGCCGCCCTCGCGGATCGCCCGCAGCAGCGTGACCGTCTGCAGCCGGTTGCGGCTGGCTCCCGGGCCGGTCTCCTCGACGACGCGGCCGGCGTCGAGGTCGTCCTGCACGCTCGCGACGTGCAGCCGGAGGTTCAACGCGGCGACGGTCTCGTCGCGGAACCGCAGCACCTCGTCGAAGTTGTGGCCGGTGTCGACGTGCAGCACGGGGAAGGGCAACGGCGCCGGCCAGAACGCCTTCGCGGCGGCGTGCAGCATCACCACGGAGTCCTTGCCGCCGGAGAAGAGCAGCACCGGGCGTTCGAAGGTCGCCGCGACCTCACGGAAGACGTGCACGGCCTCCGCTTCGAGCGCGGCCAGGTGCGAAAGCTCGTACGAGGTCACGGACACTCGAAAAAAGTAGAACATGTTCTTGTCATCGGTCAAGCGGTGCGGGACCCTGGGGACATGGACCTGGTCGTACTCGAAGAGATCAAGCGGCTGAAGTACCGGTACCTGCGCGGCGTGGACCTGAAGCTGTGGGACGAGGTGGCCGACACCTTCACCGTCGACGCCACGGCCGACTACGGGACGCACGCCGTGGGTGGCGACGGGAAGAAGTTCGAGGGACGCGACGCGATCGTCGAGTTCCTCACCAAGAGCCTCGGCAACGGCATCATCACCGTCCACCACGCAGGTCAGCCCGAGATCGAGGTCGACGGCGACACCGCGACCGGGCGGTGGTCGTTCACCGACAAGGTCATCGTCCCCGACCACAAGGTGATCATCGAGGGCGCCGCCTTCTACGAGGACACCTATCGCCGCGAGGCCGACGGCGCCTGGCGGATGACGCACATCGGGTACGTCCGGACCTACGAGTCGATGCTCTCGTGGGCCGACAACCCGGGCTTCCGGCTGCTCGCGAACCGCTGGGCCGTGCCGGCATGATCGAGAACGAGTTCTCGTTGACCAGGTCGTTCGCCGACGCGATCGCCGAGGCCGAGAAACTGATCGCCGAAGCCCCGCCCGCGCAGACCGAACAGGGCCTCCTGGAGGGCTACGACTACCTCGCCGGGAGCATCCGCGCGTCGCTGCAGATGGCGTGGGCCTACCAGCGCGACTTCCCGTACTTCACCGCGTCCACCGGGCCGTACACGAAGATGGGCCTGGACAACCCGGACACCCTCTACTTCAACGCGAACATCCGCGCCGACCGCGAGTACCTGGTCACCGGGGTCCGCGGGACCACCGCCGACCTCAGCTTCCAGATCCTCAACGGCGACTACTCGCCGGTCGTGGTGCCCGACAGCCTCGCCGCGTTCGACGACCGCGCGATCGAAATCGACGAAGACGGCCGGTTCGAACTGCGCTTCGGCCCGGCTCGCGAGAACCCCGGGCCCAACTACTTCGTCCTGGGCGAGGGCTCGTCGATGCTCGTCGTCCGCGAGGTCCACAGCGACTGGGCTACCGAGAAGCGCGGCGAGATCCGGATCCAGTGCGTCGACACGGCGGGCCACGCGCCGCCGGTGCCGGACCTCTCGGCGATGGCCAAGCGCTACGGCGTCACGGGCAAGATCCTGCTGAGCCGGCTGAGGACGTTCCTGGCCTTCCCGAAGTGGTTCTACGACAACCTGCCGGTGAACACGATGACCGAGCCCCGCTCGACGCCGGGCGGGCTGACCACGCAGTTCTCCTCGGCCGGGCACTACGAACTCGGCGACGAGGAGGCGATGGTCGTCACCGTGCCGAAGTGCGCGGACGCGCCGTACCAGGGCATCCAGCTCGGCAGCCTCTGGTACGTCTCGCTCGACTACGTCAACCACCAGACGAGCCTCACCGCCGACCAGGCGCGCGTCGACCCGGACGGCAAGATCCGGTTCGTCATCAGCGAGCGCGACCCCGGCGTGGCGAACTGGCTGGAGCGCACCGGGCACGACCGCGGGTACGTCCAGATCCGCTGGCAGCGGCTCGCGCGGGACCTCGGCCCGGCCGACGGGCCGGTCGTCGAGGTGGTCAAGGTGGACGAACTGCCCGACCGCCTGCCGTTCTACGACGAAGCGCGCGTGACGCCGGCCGAGTGGACGGCGCGGATCGCGGCCCGGCAGGACGCCGTCGCCGCCCGGATGCTGGGGTGAGCGTGGAGAACCTGTTGCAGGGCAAGGTGGTCGTGGTCTCGGGCATCGGCCCGGGACTCGGCCGGTCGATCGCCGTGCGCAGCGCGCTGGCCGGCGCGGACGTCGTCCTCGCCGCGCGCACCGAGTCACGGCTCACCGAGGTGGCCAAGGAGGTCACCGACCTCGGGCGGCGCGCCGTCGCGGTCCGCACCGACATCGACGACGAGGACTCCGCCGCGCACTTGGTGAGCGAGGCGGTCGAGGCATTCGGCCGGGTGGACACGGTGGTGCACAACGCCTTCGCGGTCCCGCCGCTGACCGATCTGGCCACTGTGGACCTCGACGCCGTCCGGGCCGGGTTCGAAACGGCCGGGATCTCGGTGCTGCGCCTGACCCGGCTGTTCCTGCCCGCGCTCAAGGAGAGCAAGGGCTCGCTGGTGATGATCAACTCGGCGGTGCTGCGGCATTCGCGGCGCACGTTCGGCGCCTACAAGATGGCGAAGTCGGCGCTGCTGTCGCTCTCGCAGAGCCTCGCCAGCGAACTCGGGCCCGACGGCATCCGGGTCAACACGGTCGCGCCCGGGTACATCTGGGCGCCGAACCTCAAGTGGTACTTCGCCTACCTGGCCAAGGAACGCGGCACCACGCCGGAGGAGATCTACGCCGAGACCGCGTCCACAATAGACCTGCGGAAGCTGCCGGAGCCCGACGAGATCGCCGACGCCGTGGTGTTCCTCGCCTCGCCGATGGCGCGCGCGATCACCGGGCAGTGCCTCGACGTCAACGGCGGCGAGTACCACCACTAGGAGGATCCATGCTCCCCGGCCGCGAAGACGTCGGCACCGTCGAGGACCTGCACGCGTCGGCCACCAAGCTCACCGGGCTCGGCGACTTCGGTGACGACGAGTACGTCGAAGGCCTGCGCGTGCTGCTGGAGTCGTACGAGGCCGACGAGGACCTCACGCCGTTCGGCAACAAGGTGCACCGCGCGATGCTGCGCGGCGCGCTCGTCGCCCGGCTGCTCAGCGAGGCCGGCTGGAAGCAGCACCCGGCGTCGGCTTCCGTGGCGATCGAGCGGCCGATCTTCGTCACCGGCCTGCCCCGCACCGGCACGACCGCGCTGCACCGGCTGCTCGCCGAGGACCCGGGGCACCAGGGCCTCGAAGTCTGGCTCGCCGAGGTCCCGCAGCCGCGGCCGCCGCGCTCGACGTGGGCGGAGAACCCGGTGTTCCAGGGGATCCAGGCCGGGTACGAACGCCACCACGTCGAGCACCCGGAGTTCATGGGTGTCCACCACATGTCCGCGGACCAGGTGGAGGAGTGCTGGCAGCTGCTGCGCCAGTCGATGCGGTCGGTGTCGTTCGAATGCCTCGCGCACGTGCCGCGCTACTCGCGCTGGCTCGCGAAGCAGGACTGGACGGACGCCTACGCCCGGCATCGGCGGAACCTGCAGCTGATCGGGCTGCCGGACGCGGGCAAGCGGTGGGTGCTCAAGAACCCGAGCCACCTCTTCGCCTTGGACGCGCTGATGGCGGCGTACCCGGACGCGCTGGTGATCCAGACCCACCGCGCGCCGAGCACGATCATGGGCTCGATGTGCAGCCTCGCCGAGAAGGCGGCGGACGGCTGGTCGGCGAAGTTCCGCGGCGAGGTGCTCGGCAAGTCCCAGCTCGACCTGTGGGCCCGCGGCGCGGACGAGTTCCACGCGGCCCGCGCCCGGTACGACGCGGCCCAGTTCTGCGACGTGCGCTACGAGGATTTCGTGGCGGACCCGATCGGCACGGTGTCCACAGTGTACGACCACTTCGGACTGACGCTGACCGGCGACGCGCGGGCGGCGATGACCGCGCTGCACACGGAAAGCCGCTCGGGCTCGGCGAAGCCCGCGCACAGGTACAGCCTGGCGGACTTCGGCCTGACGCCGGAGGAGGTCGACGAGCGGTTCGCGGGTTACCTGCGTGCGTACTTCTGACCGGCGGTGATCAGCTCGACCACGTCGTCCATCGCCGGTCCCGCGGCCATTTCGGCGGCCAGCTCGCGCGCCCGGCCCCGGTAACGCGGCTCGTCCAGCACGGCGCGGACGTCCCGCCTGATCGTCCGCGGTGAGGCCGAGGCGCGGGCGCGGCCGATCCCGGCGCCGGACCAGGTGACCCGGGCGGCGACCTCGCGCTTGTCCTCGCTGGCCCCGACGACGACCAGCGGCACCCCGTAGCGGAGAGCGTGGTTGACGCCGCCGTACCCGCCGTTGCCGACCATGGCGGCGCAGCGGGGGAGCAACTCGTCGTAGGGCAGGAAGTCCGCGACGCGCACGTTGGCCGGCAGCGGGCCCGGGCTCAGCCGGCCACCGCATGTAGTGGCGACGACCAGCACGTCTTCGTCGGCGAGGGCGGCGATCGTGGGTTCGACGAGCCGGCCGAGGTCGTCGTTCGCGACCGTCCCCTGGGTCACGTGCACCACCGGGCGGGAGCCGTCGAGGTCGTCCCACCACGGCGGCAGCGGGTGCTCGCTCGCCGCGCTGATCGTGGTCGGCCCGATGAAGTGCAGCGGCGCGTTCGGTCGTGGGTATTCGAAGCCCCGGCAAGTCATCTGCAGCACGCCGTCGCTGTGCAGCGGCCAGTTCGCGAAGAGCATGCCGGGGTCCTCGCCCAGTACTTCACGGGCTCGCCGCTGCGCCGGTCCGAGCACCCACGGTGCCAGCACCTTCAAGAGCGCGCTGTTCGGGCCGCTCGGCACCGGCGGCATGAACGGCAGGAACCCGAGCACCAGCACACGTGGCCGGTGCTCGCGGCGGACCAGCGCGAGGCCGGCCATGAACAGCGGGTCGCACAGGACGACGTCGACGTCGAGGTCCAGGACGCTCAGCTGGGCGGGCAGCGCGTTCACGAAGTTCGCGAGTTCGAACCGGGCGAGTTTCAGCCCCCGTTTCCCGGCGCGGCCGGGGATCGAGCCGTCCAGGTCGGTTTCGTCGAAGTCGGCTTCCGGCGGCAGGACTTTCACGGTGGCTTTCCCGAACGCCTCCCGGTAGCGCTCGCCGGTGACGACGGTGACAGCGTGCCCGGCGGCGAGCAGGGCTTCGACGATCGGCTTGGTCGGGCCGACGTGGCCGCGAGCGGGCTGGACGCAGACGAGTACGCGGCTCATGGTTCCCCCTGATTGACCGATACGCTGTACTGATGAACATACCGGAGTCCGGGGGCGCGCGGCGCCGTTATGAGTCACCGGTGCGCGAGGCACGCGCCCGGCGCACCCGCGAGCACGTGGTGACGACGGCCGGGCGGCTGTTCGCCGAGCGCGGCTACGCGGGCACGAGCGTGCGGCAGATCGCGGCCGCGGCCGGGGTGAGCCTCGAGACGGTGACGCAGGCCGGGCGCAAGGCCGACCTGCTGCTCGCCGCGTTCCAGGACGTCTTCGCGGGCGACCCGGACGCGGTGAACCTGGACGCGCTGGTGGGGCCGGCCGGGCCGGCGGACCTGCCGGCGGTGGTGGGGCTGCTGGCCGAAGGGCTGCGCCGGTCGTTGCCGATCTGGCGCGCGTTCACGACCGCGGCGGCGGCCGACCCGGCGGTGGCGGCGGTCCGCGCGGAGCTGGCGGTGGCCCGCCGCACGGAGATCGTGGCGCGCCTGGAGGCGGCGGGCTTGGCTCCGCCGGGTGACTGCGGCCGCCTGGCGGACGCGATCGGCCTGCTCACGTCCCACGAGGCGTACGACCATCTGACGGCGGTGTGCGGCTGGCCGCACGAGGACTACGTGTCGTGGGCCGCGGCGGCGATCCGGGCCCAGCTCACCCTCGCCTGGCCGTGAGAACCTTCAGCGCCGGTAGGCGTAGTGGATGAGTCCTTCGTGGAGCTTGCCGACCTTGTCGTACAGCGCCCGAGCCGGGGCGTCTTCCAGCGTGTTCCAGTAGAGGCCGGGGAACCCGTGCTCCTCGGCGTCCCGTGCCACCCATTCGATCACGGCCGTCGCGACACCCCGCCGCCGGACGGCCGGGTCCACGAACAGGTCCGCCAGGTAGCACTTCCCGGCGTACCAGACACTCGCGTGGAACAAGTAGTGCGCGATACCGACCATCCGGCCGTCCAGGTGGGCGGCGACGCCGCGGATCCGTTCGTCGTCGAGCAGGCGCCGCCAAGTCCGTTCGTAGGCGTCGTCACCGCGTTCGACGGCGAAGTAGGTGTCCTTGGCCCGGGCCAGCGGTTCCCAGGAGGCACGGTCGGATTCGGCCAGGAAGCTGATCTCCACCATGCGGCTCATCCTGCCGCGCCGTCGGGCCCGGCGGCGTGGCGGCGAGCGCGACGCTGTACACGACGCAACGGGTAGTGATGAACGGTCGTCCGTGGCCGACGCGACCGAAGCGGCGCGCCGGAAACGGGCTGCAGAGATGCGGCAGGGTCAGGTACTCGGTGAACAGGTCGGCGTCGCTGGTCCACACCCACCCGGGCCATCAAGCGCCGGAGTCCGAAGGTGCGATCTTTCCGGTAGCGAGCCACTCGAGCAAGCACGCACCCGGGACGCGAAGAGGTCGTAGCGCGTGGCCATCCGTGCGGTCGGGAGCCCGATCGGCTGCCGCACGGAGGCCGAGCCGAACTGCTCGTCGTCGAGTACCTGTTTGGCCCGGTCGGCACCACCCTAACCCGCGGCGGCCTGCAGGCCGCGGGTTCCGATGCCGCGCAAGACTTCGACGCGGTCCGAGCCCGGCCGGCCGAGCACCCAGCTCGATCCCGGTACCGCCTTGGCGCGCTTCTTCAACGGCGCCAGCAGCCGCGAAACCTCCTGGTACGAGCGGATCGAGCCGCTCGCGCAGACCAGCGTCGCCAGGGATACCGTCACCGGCATGCCGTCGGCCGTCCAGGGGCGGTCCAGCAGGGCGCCCGCCACCGTCGCGATCTCGTCGACGTCGCAGACCACCAGGAAGTCGTCGCCGCCGACGTGGCTGACCCGCATGCGGCGGAGGCCGCCGCCCAGCTCGGTGAGCGCGCCGCCCAGCTCGCGGATCAGGTCGTCGCCCGCGGCGAACCCGGCCGTGTCGTTGACCGTCTTGAACGCGTCGATGTCCAGCCACGCGGCGACGAACGGCTCGCCGATCGTGATCCGGCGGGCGACGTCGCGGGCGACCGTGTCGCTGCCCGGCAGCCGCGTCAACGGGTTGAGCGCCGCCGCGGCCTCGACCTTCGCCTCCGCCACGCCGCGCACCACCTCGGTCACCAGCACCACGCCCAGGCAGCGGCCGGCCTCGTCGACCACGACGACGTCGTCGCCGGTGCGGCCCCAGTCGGCGTCGGTGACCAGCTCGAGGAACTCCATCGCGCCCGCGCGGGCCTCGATCGTGTGCGGGGTGTCGGCGAGCCGCGCCGCCGGGCGCTTCGCGTGCAGCGCGTGCCCGTACGGCCCGGTGACCGCGACGAGGAACCGCGTCCGGTCGACCGACCAGCGCGGCCGGTTCTGCTCGTCGACGCCGATGACGCCGCTCGGCGCGTCCGCCGCCGCCAGCGTTTCCCGGACGTCGTCGCAGGTCGCGGTGTCCGGCAGCGTCGTCGCCGGGCGGAGGAAGTCGCCGACGCACTGCGCCGGACCCGGCGCGCGGGTAGCCGGCTGGGATCGCGTGAGCAGCGCCGGGGCGGGGCCGGCGGCCGTGGGCGGGGCGAGCAGGGTGCCCTGCGCGATCCGGATGCCGAGGCCGCGGACGGCGTCGAGCTGGGCGTCGGTCTCCACGCCGGTCGCGACGAGCCGGGTGCCGGTGCGGTGGGTGTAGTGCAGCAGCGCCTCGACGAGGGCGGCCGGCGCCGGGTCGTCCGGCAGCCCGCGCAGCGCCGTGCGGTCGAGCTTGACCAGATCGACCGGCGCCTCGACGAGCAGGCCGAGCGGCAGGTCACCGCGGCCGAGGCCGTCGAGCGCGAGCCGGAAGCCGAGCTCGGTGAGCGTCCGCATCCCGGCGAGCGCGCGCTCCGCGGGCAGCGGCGTGAACGGCGGCCCGATCTCGAGGACGATGTCGCGGGTGCGGCGCCCGGCGTCGCCGAGCGCTTCGAGGAGGTCGTCGTACATCGCCGACGGCGCGGCGAGGGTGCGGGCGGAGAGGTTGAGGTGCAGGGGGAGCGACGACTCGTCCTGCCGGACGGCGGCGATCGCGAGCCCGAGGTCGACCTCGGCGAGGCGGCCGTCGCGGCGGGCCTGCGTGAGCAGGTCCGGGACGGTGCCCCGGCCCGGCCTGGCCAGCGCTTCGTGAGCCACGACGCCTCCCGTTTGGAGGCTGTACAGCGGCTGGAAAGCGAAGCGGACCGCGCGTGGCGACTTCACGCCCCGATCGTCGCGGGTCGGGCGGCGAAACGAAACGGATGTCGACTGATGTTCACCGCCGATACCCGGATCGGAGTAACGCAGGGTGACATCGGCCACTTGTTCAGAGTTGACTTATATAAGTCCGTGCTTGTAGCTTGGCGGGGTGCACGCGTTCGACGTCCTCGGTGACCCGGTCCGCCGCCGGATCCTGGAGCTGCTGGCCGACGGCGAGCGGGCGGCCGGCGCGGTGACCGAGGTGATCCGGACCGAGTTCGGCATCTCGCAACCTGCCGTGTCCCAGCACCTGAAAGTGCTGCGCGACAACGGTTTCGCGGTCGTCCGCCAGGACGGGACGCGGCGGCTGTACGCGGTCGGGCACGCGCCGCTGCGCGACGTCGACGCCTGGCTCGACCGGTTCCGCCGGTTCTGGACCCCGCCGCTGGACGCGCTGGCCACCGAAATCGCCCGTGGCAAGCGTGCCCGGCGCCGTAGCGAAGAAGGAGAAGGATCGTGATCGAGGTCAACCACCAGATCAGTGCCGTCCGCAGGACGGTCGGCCGCCGCGTGCTCGAAGCGGGGGAGGCGCGCGTGATGACCATCAGCCAGGTCTACGACACCGACGTCGACGACCTGTGGGACGCCTGCACGAACGCCGAACGCATCCCGCGCTGGTTCCTGCCGGTCAGAGGCGAGCTCAAGGTCGGCGGGAAGTACCAGCTGGAGGGCAACGCGGGCGGCACGGTCGAGCGCTGCGACCCGCCGAAGAGCTTCGCCGCGACGTGGGAGGCCATGGGCGGCGTCAGCTGGATCGAGGTGCGGCTGGCGCCCGAGGGCGACGGCACGCGGTTCGAGCTGGAGCACGTCGCGCACGTCGACGACCACTGGGAGCAGTTCGGCCCGGGCGCGGTCGGCGTCGGCTGGGACATGGCGCTGACCGCCCTCGTCCGGCACCTGGCCGCCGACCCCGGGTACGTGGTCGACCCGGCCGAGGCGATGGCCTGGATGGCGTCCCCGGCGGGCGTCGAGTTCGTGACGTCGGCGAACGAAGCCTGGTACGAGGCCCACGTCGCGGGCGGCGAGGACCAGGCGACGGCCCGCGCGCAGGCGGACCGCTGCCTGGCCGCGTACACCGGCCAGCCGGAGGCTTAGCGCTCGCCGGTCTTGACCGCGGTCAGGGTGATCACCGCGTCGGCCGGGACCTCGGTGCCGGCCGACGGGTCCTGGCCCGTCTGGACCCAGTTGCGGTCGATCACCAGCATGCGGCCCTGGCCGGTGCCGTCGACCTCGCGCAGGTTGTAGAGGCCGGCTTTCTGCATCGTGTCCTGGGCGTCCTGGTGGTTCATGCCGGAGACGTCCGGGACCTTCACCCGCTTGGCCGGCTCAGAGGTCGGGGCCGGTGCGGCGGAGGTCGTGGTTTCGGCGCCGGTCGCGACTGTGGTGGCGGTCGACGCAGGGCTGCCCGCGGGCCCGGCGCCGCAGGCGGCGAGCCCGGTGCCGAGCACCAAGGCGGCGGCGAGGCGAATCGGGCGGTTCATGGCGGCTCCTCTTCCTGACGTGGATACCCCTTCAATCGATCCGCGAACTCGTGACGTTGCCCATCGATCGGGTGAACCGGAGGCCGCCGGATAGGGTCGGCGCATGGATCAGGGCAGTGAGCAGACCGACCCGAGGGTGCTGCGGCGGGACCCCGTCGCCAATGCCGGCGGGTTCACCGACCTGGCGACCAGCCCGTTCCGGATCGACCGCGACCGCATCGCCGCGTCCCCGTTCTTCGCCCGGCTCGGCGGCGTCACGCAGGTCGTCAGCGCCGGCGGGGCCGGGCTCCTGCACAACCGGCTCACCCACAGCCTGAAGGTCGCGCAGGTCGCCCGCGCCATCGCCGAGCGGATCACCGCCGGGGACGACGCCGGCCTCGTCGACAAGCTGGGCGGCTGCGACCCGGACGTCGCCGAGGCCGCCGCGCTCGCCCACGACCTCGGGCACCCGCCGTTCGGGCACCTCGGCGAGCAGACGCTCGACCGCATCGCCCGGCACCGCTTCGGCCTGGCCGACGGCTTCGAGGGCAACGCCCAGACGTTCCGCATCATCACCACGACCGACGTGCGCGGGCCGTCGGCGATCGGGCTCGACCTGACCACGGCGGTGCGCGCGGCCGTCCTGAAGTACCCGTGGCTGCGGCTGCACCACCCGGCGCCGCACCCGTCCGCGATGGCCGTGCCGCCGCGCGGCGCCGGCGAGCCGGCCGAGGCGCCCGGCACCGGCGCGGCCAAGTTCTCCGCCTACGCCACCGAACTCGACGACTTCGAGCAGGCGCGCGCGGCGTTCGCGGGGCGCGTCGAAGGCTGGCAGCAGACCGTCGAAGCGTCCGTGATGGACACCGCCGACGACATCGCCTACGCCATCCACGACCTGCAGGACTTCCACCGTATCGGCGTCCTGCAGCACGCGCCGGTGGCGGCGGAGCTGGGGGAGTGGCTCGAGCACGCGGGCGAGCTGGCCGCGCTGGACGACGAGACGCTGCACGCGGAACTGCGCCGGCCGGGCCGGTCGCTCGAGCGGGTCCGCCGCCGCATGCACGTCAAGGACGCGTGGATCGTCGACGACGACGCGTTCGCGGCCGCGGTGGCCCGGGTCCGCGCGGAGCTCGTCGACGGCTTGCTGGCCGCGGAGTTCGACGGCTCGATCGAAGCGGAGCAGGCCACGGCGGCGTTCTCGACGAACTGGACCGCGCGCCTGGTCGACGGCGTGTTCGTGCTGGCGTCCCCGTCCACCCGCGCCGGCCACGTGTCGCTGCGCCCCGCCCAGTGGCACGAGGTGCAGGTGCTGAAGTTCGTGCACCGCCGGTTCGTGCTGCTGCGCCCGGACCTGGCGTTGCACCAGCGCGGGCAGGCGGGCGTGGTGTCGAGCCTCGTCGACGCGCTCGACGCGTGGCTGTCCGATCGCGACGAGGTTTCCCGGCTGCCGCGGCGGCTGCACGACCTCGTGGAGCTGGCGCACGCCGAGTACACGGGGCTGGCGCGCTCGGCGCCGGAGCTGCTCGTCGGCGCGACCGGGGAGCCGGTGTCCGGACCGGACGCGGTGCGCGGTCTCGCGCGCGGCCGGGCCGTGGTGGACTTCGTGGCTTCGCTGACGGACAAGCAGGCCGTGACCCTCTTGGACGCGCTGTCCGGGCGGGCCGCCCAGCCGTGGTCGGACTCGTTCGTGTTGTGACCGACGGCTGTCCGGTTCTTGTCCGGTCCGGTAATCCCGTGCAGTGGTATCGCTTGACGCGGCTCGTCCGTTTCGTTCGCCCTGTAACGGTTGTGCGGTTCCGCTGAACGGCCTACGACTTACGGTCCATTCGGGAAATTACCCGTCCGATGTCACTCGAACGGCCGCTGCTTACCGGGAACTCACAGTACTTAGCTTGATCCTGCCGGTGATCACCGGCGATCGGTCAGCGTGAGTCGGGGCACGCGCCTGGAGACAATCGGAGGGCGCACGTGCGTCGTACCCGTTCCACGAGATCGAGATCCACTGTGCTCACAGCCGGGGCCGCGGCGTTGCTCGCCGCCCTCGGCCTCGTGTCGCCGCCCGCCGCGGGCGCCGCCACCGCGTCCACACCGGACACGTTCAGCGAAGTCGCCCAGCAGCAGATCGCCGCCCTGCAGGCGGTCAAGGCGGGCCGCACCGCCGCCGAGTCCAAAGTGGACAGCAACCTCCTCGCCGCGCAGAAGGGCGTCACCAAGCAGCTCAGCGCGCTGCAGTCCGGTGCCCAGGTCTCGTCGGCCGGCACCGTCCTGGTCGACATCCGCGCGAGCAAGGTGACGCCGGACCTCATCAGCGGGCTGACCAAGGCCGGGGCGGGCATCCGCGCGGTGTCCGACCGGTACGCCAGCGTCCGCGCCGAGGTGCCGCTGAACCAGCTCGCCGCGATCGCCGCCCGCGGCGACGTCAAGCGCGTCGAGCAGGCCGACCAGGCCATGACGGCCCGCGAACTGGCCACCCCGGCGACGACGCCGGCCAAGACCGAAACCAAGCAGCAGAAGGCCGACCGCATCGCCGGCGAGCTGCAGAAGGCCGTCTCCGCCAAGTCCCAGCGCAGCGCCGCCGCGGCCGCCACGCTGACCAGTGAAGGCGATCGCGCCCACAACGCCGACATCGCCCGCCAGCAGTTCGGTGTCACCGGCGTCGGCGTCAAGGCGTGCGCGCTGTCCGACGGCGTCGACTCGCTGGCCGCGTCGCAGGCCAAGGGCGAGCTCCCGCCGAACGTCGACGTCATCGCCGGGCAGGAGGGCGACGGCGACGAAGGCACCGCGATGCTCGAGATCATCCACGACCTCGCGCCCAACGCCGCGCTCGGCTTCGCCTCGGCGTTCAACTCCGACGCCAGCTTCGCGGACAACATCCGCAAGCTGCGCTTCGAGTCGCACTGCGACGTCATCGTCGACGACGTCATCTACTTCAAGGAATCCCCGTTCCAGGACTGGATCATCGCCCAGGCCGTGAACGACGTGACCGCGGACGGCGCGCTGTACTTCTCGTCGGCGGGCAACGAGGGCAACGTCGCCGACGGCACCGCCGGGCACTGGGAAGGCGACTTCGTCGACTCCGGCAAGTCGGTCGGCAAGTTCGCCGGCACGGCGCACAACTTCGCCGGCACCGCCGGCAACCAGATCTACGAGCCCGTCTCCGACGCCTCTTCGGCCGGCGTCCCGGTGACACTGCACTGGTCCGACCCGATCGGGCACTCGGCGAACGACTACGACCTCTACCTGCTCAACTCCGCGGGCGGCGTGGTCAGCTTCAGCCAGAACGTCCAGGACGGCACACAGGACCCGTTCGAGATCCTGCAGACGCCGGCCTTCGGCGGCACCGGGCTGCGCCTGGCCGTCGTGAAGTTCTCCGGTGAGAACCGCTACCTGTCGCTGTCCGCGCTGCGCGGCCGGTTCAAGGACTCGGCGGACGGCCTCAAGGCCTTCACCACCCCGGGTGTCACGGTCGGCCACTCGGCCGCGCGGGACGCCTTCAGCGTCGCGGCGGCTCCGGCGGCCAAGGCCTTCGGCCGGGCTCTCGAGCCCGGTGACCCGGCCAACCCGGCGGGCCCGTACCCGGCGGCGTTCAGCGGTGCCACGAAGGCCGAGCGGTTCACCTCCGACGGCCCGCGCCGCGTGTTCTACGAAGCCGACGGCACGCCCATCACCCCGGGCAACGTGTCCTCGACCGGCGGCGAGGTCCGGAACAAGCCGGAGATCACCGCGGCCGACGGCGTGCAGACCAGCGTGACCGGGTTCAACCCGTTCTTCGGCACCTCGGCCGCCGCGCCGCACGCGGCCGCCATCGCCTCGCTGGTGCTGTCCGGCAACCCCGGCCTCCCGCCGTCGGAGGTCCGTGAAGCGCTGATCAACACCGCGATCGACATCGAAACCCCGGGCCGGGACAACTTCACCGGGTCCGGCGTCATCCTCGCGGACAAGGTGCTCGCCTACACCGGTGCCAGCCCGCAGCCGCTCGTGGTGGCGAAGCAGCCGACGGTCACCCCGGCCGACGGCGGCTCCGCGCTCGACCCGGGCGACACGGCCAAGGTGACCCTGCCGGTGACCAACGACGGTGACGGCACCGCCGTGTCGACCAGCGTCGTGCTCACCAGCCCGACCCCGGGCGTCACGGTGGCGCCGCGGTCCAAGTCCTACGGCACCATCAGCCCGGGACAGACCGGCGTCAACGACTTCACCATCACCGTCCCGGCGACGCAGCAGCTCGGCGCGCCGGTCGTCCTGAACGCCCGCGTCACCTTCGCCGGCGCGCACTCGCCGACGACGTCGACGTTCTCGCTGCCGGTCGGCACCCCGTCGCCGGTCGCGCAGGACTTCGCCTACACCGGCGCGCCGGTGGCGATCCCGGACAACAGCCCGGTCGGCGCGTCGGTGACCATCCCGGTCACCGGGGTCGGCCGCGCGTCCAAGGTGACGTTCTCCGTGGACGGCACCACGTGCAGCACCGACCCGAACTCGACGACGGTGGGGCTCAACCATTCCTACGTCGGTGACCTGGTCGGCTCGCTCACCGCGCCGTCCGGGGCCAAGGCCACGGTGTTCCAGCGCAACGGCGGCTCGGGCAAGAACCTGTGCCAGGTCGTCTTCGCCGACACCGCGGCGGCCGCGTTCAGCACGGTGACCTCGGCCAACGCGCCGTTCACCGGAACGTGGCGGCCGACGCAGCCGCTGACCGGCGGCCTGGCGGGCGCGGCGGTCGACGGCACGTGGACGTTCTCCGTGGTCGACGCGGCGGGCGGCGACGCCGGCTCGATCCGCGCGGTCGCCCTGCACATCAACGGGTTCGTGCAGCCCCCGGCGGCCGGAGCGCCGTCGAACGTGCGGGGGTACACGAACAACGGGCCGGTGCACCCGCTGTAACCGGCATCGAGTGAACTGAACCACCCGTACGGGGCCGTCGCGGCGACGCGGCGGCCCCGTACCGTTTCCCCCATGGCGAAGCCCCGGCAGGTCGCGGGCGGCGGCCGCGCGGTGGAGGTACCGCCCGACCGGCTGGCCGGCTGGTTCGACCGCTTCTCCGCCCGCCACGAAGGGGCCGTCGCGACCGAGGTCGCGAAGCGCGCGGTGCGCGTGGTGGCCGCCGACGGCGCCACGGCGACCGCGACCGTCCCTTTCGGACCGCTGGAAGCGCCGTCCGGGACGTTCGACGGCCTGGTCGTCGACGCGCTCCTGGCCCACGCGCTGGTGCCCCGGCGGATCGCGCTGGTGCTGGTGCGGCTGGGCGGCCACAGCGTCGGCGTCGCGCACGGGGGCCGCGTCGAGCTGTCGCGCACCGGCCGGAACCTCGTGCACGGCCGTTCGGCCGCGGGCGGCTGGTCACAGCAGCGCTTCGCCCGGCGTCGCGCGGGCCAGGCGCGCCACGCGCTCGAGGACGCGGCGAAGGACGTCTTCGAAGTGCTCCTGCCCCGGCTGTCCGAAGTGGACGCCGTGGTGCTCGGCGGCGACCGGCGGGCGTTGGCCGCCCTGGGGGAGAACCGCCGGCTGGCGCCGCTGTTCGCCCGGGCCGAGCCGCGCGTGCTCGAGGTCGGCGAGCCGAGCCGGGCCGTGCTCGACGAAGCCGCCGTGCGGGCGCTGTCGGTGCAGGTCACGCTGCACGACGGGTGAGACCGCACACGTCCGGAAAAACCGGTGGACCCCGGCCCGTACACTGGTCTCCGTGGATATCCAGCTGGAGTGACGCCGCCGCCGGTCGACCCGACCGGCCGTTCGACGCTGTCCTCCGTTCACCCCCGTCCACGGGAGTTCCCCTTGATCACGGCCACCGGCCTTGAGCTGCGCGCGGGTTCGCGCATCCTGCTCAACGGCGCGTCCATCCGCATCCAGTCCGGCGACCGCATCGGCCTCGTCGGCCGCAACGGCGCGGGCAAGACCACCTCGTTGAAGGTCCTCGCCGGCGAGGGCGAGCCGCACGCGGGCGAGGTCCGCCGCAGCGGCGAACTCGGCTACCTGCCGCAGGACCCGCGCGAAGGTGATCTCTCGGTCACCGCGAAGGACCGCGTGCTCTCCGCGCGCGGCCTCGACAAGCTGATGCGCGACATGGAGAAGGCGCAGGCCTCGATGGCCGAGCTCGTCGACGACGCCGCGCGCGACAAGGCCATCAACCGCTACGCCCGGCTCGAAGAGCGCTTCTCCTCGCTCGGCGGGTACGCCGCGGAGAGCGAAGCCGCGCGGATCTGCTCGAACCTCGGCCTGGCCGACCGGATCCTGGCGCAGACGCTGCAGACGCTGTCCGGCGGGCAGCGCCGCCGCGTCGAGCTGGCGCGGATCCTGTTCGCCGCGGCCGAAGCCGGCGCCGGCGGCAAGTCCGAGACGATCCTGCTGCTCGACGAGCCGACCAACCACCTCGACGCCGACTCCATCAACTGGCTGCGCGGGTTCCTCAAGCAGCACGACGGCGGCCTGGTCGTGATCAGCCACGACGTCGAGCTGCTGGGCGACGTGGTCAACAAGGTCTGGTTCCTCGACGCCACCCGCGGCGAGCTCGACCTGTACAACATGGGCTGGCAGCGCTACCTCGACGCGCGCGCGACCGACGAGAAGCGCCGCCGCCGCGAGCGCGCCAACGCCGAGAAGAAGGCGTCGGCGCTGCAGCAGCAGGCCGCGAAGCTCGGCGCGAAGGCGACGAAGGCCGTGGCGGCCAAGAACATGGCCCGCCGCGCCGAGCAGATGCTCTCGGCGCTCGACGAGACCCGGGTGGCCGACAAGGTCGCCCGGATCAAGTTCCCGGAGCCCGCGCCGTGCGGCCGGACCCCGCTCACCGCCGAGGGCCTCTCGAAGTCGTACGGCTCACTGGAAATCTTCACCGGGGTCGATCTCGCGATCGACCGCGGTTCGAAGGTCGTCGTACTCGGGCTGAACGGCGCGGGAAAGACCACTTTGCTCCGGCTCCTCGGCGGAATGGAAACTCCCGACACCGGGGAGATCGTGCCGGGTCACGGAATGCGTTTGGGCTATTACGCACAGGAACACGAAACTCTTGATCATGATGCGTCGGTGTGGGAAAACATCCGACATCTCTCACCGGACACCGGTGCTCAGGAGTTGCGGAACCTGCTCGGCTCGTTCCTCTTCACCGGCGAACAACTCGACCAGCCCGCCGGCACGCTTTCCGGCGGCGAGAAGACCCGGCTCGCGCTCGCGGGCCTGGTCTCCAGCGCTGCCAACGTCTTGCTCCTCGACGAGCCGACGAACAACCTGGACCCGGCCAGCCGTGCCCAGGTCCTGGACGCTTTGCGGAGCTTCGCCGGTGCCGTCGTCCTGGTCACGCACGACCCCGGCGCCGTCGAGGCGCTGGAGCCGGAGCGGGTCATCCTGCTGCCCGACGGGACCGAGGACCACTGGTCGGCGGACTATCTGGAACTTGTCCAGCTTGCGTGACTCTGTGCGTCCATTCGGGTGCAAGATCGTTGCGACCGAGCACTGGAATGGCCCAATGTGATCGCAGTTTCGGCTGTTTTACGTCTGTCGTCTGGCATTCCGGCGCTCAGTGTTCGATCATTGCCCCGGCAGGGGCCGATATGTGGCCCAGAACACTCTCGGCGGGAAGGCGATCGACGTGGCTGATCTCAAGAAAGGCGCGCGGATCACCGGCAACACGCGCGACAAGCTGGCCGCTGACCTGAAGAAGAAATACGAGAAGGGCTCGAGCATCCGGGCACTCGCGGAGTCGACGGGGCGTTCCTACGGGTTCGTCCACCGCGTGCTGTCGGAGTCCGGGGTCCAGCTGCGGGGGCGCGGCGGGGCCACGAGGGTGAAGAAGAAGTAGTCACGAACTGCTGCGCGGGGGGCGCGCAGTGGAAGCTTCGGCCACGCGGAACGTCAGGTGGGCCCCGAGCAGGACCAGCGGGTACACCAGGTAACCGTAGCGGGTGGCCGGGGTGAGCAGGATCAAGGCGCCGAGTCCGACGGCGATGCGCAGCAGTGCGCCGGAGCCGTTCGCGGGGGGCCGGCGCACCAGCCAGACGACCATCGCCACGGCCGCGGCGCCGACGAGCGCGAACGCCGCGACCCGGCCCACCGGGCCGATCCCGGCGATCAGGTGGCCCGGCAACGGGCTCGCCGCGGGCGAGCGCACGGCGCCCATCCCGAGGGGGAACCGGAAGACGTGTTCCACGAACGCCGCCGGGTCCACGAGGTACACCGGCAGGTGCAGCGCGGCCGTGGTGGCCACCAGCGCTGACCCGAACCGGCCCACGGCCGGCCAGTCGAGCCCGGTTTCGCGGCTGACCCGGCCCCGGCGTACCAGCACGAACACCGCCAGGACCGCGGCCGCGGGCGCGACGATGAGCTTCGCGCTGACGACCAGCGCCAGCACCAGGCCCGCCCAGGCCGCCCGCCCGGTGGCGGCGAGCGCGCAGGCGAGCACCAGCAGCCCGACGATCGCCAGGTCCGGACCGGCGACGGCCCAGGTGAGCGCGGTGAGCGGGCAGGCCAGCGCGAGCTGGGCGGCGCCGACCGGGACCTTCGGCCAGTTCAGCAGTTTCAGCGTGCCCAGCACGCACGCGCAGGCGGCCAGGGCGAACATCCAGCGGGCGTCGGTGAGGGCGTCGCCCAGCGGCGTGCCGCCGAACAGCGCGCGCGGCAGCCCGAAGACGGCCATCACCGGGCCGTAGGGGGTGTAGTCGTTGACTTCCGGCGCCCGGCCGAGCGCGGTGACGTCGACGTACGGCGTTCCGTGGTGCAGCAGCAGATCCGCGGACCGCTCGATCACCCAGACCTCGGGCTGCGCGGCCCACGAGAACGGCGTGATCAGCCAGTCCACTCCGGTCAGCCGGCGGATCACCAGAAGCAGCAACGGAAGGATCATTGCCAACAGGCCGACGGCGGCGATCCCGCACCAGCGCGAGCCGAGCAGGCTGCGGGGCGTCCGCCCGGTTCGCGCGGACAGCAGCAGCCAGCCGCTGTGCAGCGCGCCGAAGGCGTACGCGACGGTCGCGAAGTTTCCCCAGACGCGGTAGCCGTAGAACTCGGACTTGAGCGCGGTGGGCAGGGCGAAGGCCAGGCAGACGAGGTAGAAGCCGAGGTCCCACCGCAGCGGCGCCCGGTCGAGAGTGACCGCGGGGGCCGTGAAGAGCCGTGCCGCGCGCCGCCATGCGGGCGCCCGGCCCACCTCCGTTTCCACGTCGCCAGGCTACCGACGGGCCGGGTGCCCGGTTCAGCCGACGCCTCGCAGTCTCGGCAGCGCCCCCACGGCGGCCTCGGCGCGCTCGGCCTTGGCGTCGAAGTTCTTGAATGACTCATTCGGGCCTCCGAAGACCTGAATGAGTCATTCAAGACGGCTGGGCGGGAGCGGCTGGGGCGGTCAGGCCAGTTCTCGCAGGCGGGGGAGCAGCTCCGCGGCGGCCTCGGCCGCTTTGACGACGTTGTCAGGCCCGGCCGGCATGAGGACCAGCTCGGTGAAGCCCGCCTCGACGTAGTCGCGCGCGAGCCGCACGGCACCGTCCGCATCGGACGGCAGCCGGAACTGCACGGCGCGGCGGATCGTCGCCGGGTCGCGGCCGGCCGCCGCGCAGTGCTCGTCCAGTACTCGCGAAAGCCGTTGCAGCTCGGTGATTTCCGTGCCCGGCAGGGCGGCGTTGAGCCACACGTCGGCGTGTTCGGCGACGACGCGCAAGCCGAGCTTCTCGCCGCTGCTGCCCAGCCACAGCGGCGGCTTCGGCTGCCGGGGCTTCGGGTCGCTGCGCGCCCCGGTCAGCGTGTAGTGGCGGCCTCGGTAATCGGTTTCCTCGTGGGTCCACAGCAGACGGAGGATTTCGCAGCTCTCGGCCAGTCTTTCGACGCGTTCGACCGGTGACGGCGTCGGCGTGCCCATCATCGCGTCGGTGTACACGTCCCCGCCGGCGCCGAGGCCGACGTCCAGCCGGCCGCCGGAAAGGTGGTCGACGGTCGCGGCGATCTTCGCGAACGTGCCCGGGTGGCGGTTGGTGGTGCCCGAGACCAGGCATCCGATGCGCAGCCGCTGCGTCGCCTCGGCCATCGCCGCGAGGAGTGACCAGCCGTCGAAGACGTCGCCGGTGCGGTCCGGGCCCATCGGGGCGAGGTGGTCGAAGACCCAGCAGCCGTCGAAGCCGGCGTCGTCGGCGATGGCCCAGATCTCGCGGA
This sequence comes from Amycolatopsis sp. NPDC051106, assembly GCF_040682775.1. Taxonomy (NCBI): domain Bacteria; kingdom Bacillati; phylum Actinomycetota; class Actinomycetes; order Pseudonocardiales; family Pseudonocardiaceae; genus Amycolatopsis; species Amycolatopsis sp. NPDC051106. Next base: position 59,274 of record NZ_JBFBBQ010000017.1, read on the forward strand.
GCGCCGTGATGCCGATGTGCTGCTGCGGTGGCTTGAGGCCGACGGTGACCATGATGTCCTCCTGATTATCAGCATGACAAATCATCAGTGAAACTGACGATCAGCTTAAGTGTAGAGTCATCCTGTGTCCAGCGACCTCGCCGTCACCCGCCGGCTCGGCTACCTGCTCAAGCACGCCCAGCTGCGGCTCGCCGAGCTGGCCGAGCCGCTGTACGCGCCGCTCGGCGTCACCGGCCGGCAGCTCGCGCTGCTCACCCTGTTCGGGGACGGGCCGGCGCTGTCGCAGCAGGAGGGCGCGGCCCGGCTGGGGATCGACCGGACGACGATGGTCGCGCTGGTCGACGAGCTGGAGGACAAGGAACTGGTCCGGCGCGAGGTCGCGCCCGGCGACCGCCGCAAGCGCCTCGTCACCCTGACCGGCGAAGGCGAGCGGGTCCGCGCGGCGGGGGAAGAAGTGACGCGGCAGGCCGAGGCGATGCTGTTGGAGCCCCTGAACGAAGGGGACGCGGAACGGCTGCGCGCCGCACTGCGCCGCGTTGTTCGCGGGGAGTGAACGGCAGCGGGAAGCAAACGGACGACGGGGACGTTGTCCAGGTCATATCCGGAGAAAACCTCGGCTATAGTAGAGGTTTTGACACTGGGGGTTCCTCATGGACAACACCTGGGCGCTGCTGAGCTCGGCGATGCGCGCCAACGACGTCCCGAAAGGGCTGAGCCGCGGCACGCTGAAACGCGTCGCGCGGTTCGCCCGGCCGCACTGGCGGCGGCTGGTGGCCTTCCTCGTGCTGACCGTCGTCTCGGCGGTCCTGGCCGTCTCGACACCGGTGCTGGCGGGCAAGGTGGTCGACACGATCGTCGGCGGCCGTGACCTGCCGCTGGTCGTCTGGCTCGCGGTCGTCATCGCCCTGCTCGCGGTCGCCGACGCCGGGCTGGGCCTCGTCGAGCGCTGGCAGTCCTCGCGCATCGGCGAAGGCATCATTTACGACCTGCGACGCGCGGTGTTCGAGCACGTGCAGAAGATGCCGATCGCGTTCTTCACGCGCACCCGCACCGGTGCGCTGGTCTCGCGGCTGAACAACGACGTCATCGGCGCGCAGCGGACGTTCACCGCGACGCTGTCCGGCCTGGTCACCAACACGATCCAGCTGGCGCTCTCGCTCGCCGTCATGCTGACGCTGTCGTGGCAGGTCACGCTGCTCGCGCTGGTGCTGCTGCCGATCTTCGTGCTCCCCGCGCGCCGGCTCGGCCGCCGGATGGCCGGGCTGCAGCGCGAAGCCGCGAACCTCAACGCCGGCATGACCACGCAGATGACCGAGCGGTTCTCCGCGCCGGGCGCCACTTTGGTGAAGCTTTTCGGCCGTCCGGTCCAGGAAGCGGACGACTTCGGCGTGCGAGCGGGGCGCGTGCGCGACATCGGCGTGCGGACCGCGATGCTGACCCGCTGGTTCATGACCAGCCTGACCCTGGTTTCGGCGCTGGCGCAGGCGCTCGTCTACGGCCTGGGCGGCTACCTCGCGCTGACCGGCAAGCTCGCGCCGGGCACCGTGGTCGCGCTCGCGCTGCTGCTGACCCGGCTCTACGCACCGCTGACCGCACTGGCCAACGTGCGCGTCGACGTCATGACGGCGCTGGTGTCCTTCGAGCGCGTCTTCGAGGTCCTCGACCTGAAGCCGATGATCGAAGAGAAGCCGTCCGCGCGGGCGCTGCCCGCTACTTCCGCCGGTGGTGTGTCCGTCGAGTTCTCCGACGTCCGCTTCGGTTACCCGGCGGCGGACCGGTACTCGCTGGCGTCGCTGGAGGACGTCGCGACGCTCGACCACCGCGGCGGGGAAGAGGTGCTGCACGGGATTTCGTTCCGCGCCGAGGCGGGGCAGATGGTCGCGCTGGTCGGGTCTTCGGGGGCGGGGAAGTCGACGATCGCGTCGCTGCTGCCGCGGCTGTACGACGTCGACTCCGGGTCGGTGCGACTGTCCGATGTGGACGTCCGGGACCTGACTTTCGCGTCGCTGCGGGAAACCGTCGGCGTCGTGACCCAGGACGGCCACCTCTTCCACGAGACGATCCGCGCGAACCTGGCCTACGCGCGACCGGGCGTCACCGACGACGAGATCTGGGCGGCGCTGGAGCGGGCGCGGCTCGGTGAGCTGGCGCGTTCGCTGCCGGACGGCCTCGACACGACGGTGGGGGAGCGCGGCTACCGACTCTCCGGTGGAGAGCGTCAGCGGCTGACGATCGCGCGGTTGCTGCTGGCGCAGCCCAAGGTCGTCGTGCTGGACGAGGCGACCGCGCACCTGGACTCCGAGTCCGAGGCGGCGGTCGGGGAAGCCCTGACCCACGCGCTGGCCGGCCGCACGGCCCTGGTCATCGCGCACCGCCTCTCGACGGTCCGCGCGGCCGACCAGATCCTGGTCCTGGAGCACGGCGAGATCGTCGAACGCGGCACGCACGACGAACTCCTGGCCGCGAACGGCCGCTACGCAACCCTCCACGCAACCCAGTTCGCCGACCAGGAACCCGCCGTGGCGTGATCAGCCACGTGACTCGCGTGATTGAGCCCGTATCTCGCGTGATTGGAGCCGGAACTCACGAGTTGCGGCTTCAATCACGTGAGTTACGGCTCTGATCACGCGAGTTACGTGTTCGGGAGGGACTCGTAGAGGGCCTGGACCAGGGCCATTTTGCGGGGGTCGTCGCGGATCAGGGGACCCAGCTGGTTGAGGGTGTAGCCGAAGGCGATGCCGTTCTCCGGGTCGGCGGCGCCGGTGGAGCCGCCCAGGCCGTCGTGGCCGAAGGCCGTGGGGTTGGGGCCGAAGCCGCGGGCGTCGCTGCCGAGGTAGAAGCCCAGGCCCCACTCGTTCGGCAGGCCGAGCACCGCGTCGATCTCCTTGCCCTGGCTTTCCCGGGCCCGGGCCAGGCCCGCGGGAGACAGCAGCGTCCCGTCCACCAGCCCGCCGTAGATGGTCGCGATCGCGCGAGCCGTGCCGTGGCCGTTCAACGCCGGCAGGACGGCGTGGCGCCAGGCCGGTTCGTTCGCGTGGTGCCCCGCGAGCTGCGGGTTGGTCAGCGCGGCCTGCGCGACCGGGCCGGCACTGGCGAACGCCGTGGCCAGCGCGTTCGCCATCTCTTCCGTCATGACCGGGTCGACCAGGGTCGCGCAGCGGTCCAGGTCGGCGTCGGGCCCCAGCCCGATCGAGAAGTCCGCGCCCAGCGGCCCGGCGACCTGTTCGGCGAAGAACTCGCGGATGCCCTGCCCGGCGATCCGCCGGACGACCTCGCCGACGAGCCAGCCGTACGCCAGCGCGTGGTACCCGCCCGCGGAACCCGGTTCGCACAACGGTTCCTGCGCCGCGAACAGCGACGTCATCAGGTCCCAGTCGTAGAGCTCCTCGACCGCCACCGGCCGGTCGAGGCCGATCCCGGGCACGCCGGAGCGGTGCGAGAGCAGCCACCGGACCGGGATCCCGTCCTTGCCCGCGGCGGCGAACTCGGGCCAGTACTTCGCGACCGGCGCGTCGACGTCCAGCTCGCCGGCGTCGGCGAGCCGGTGCGCGCAGATCGCGGTCATGCCCTTGGTCGTCGACCACACGTTGGCGAGGGTGTCCGGCTGCCACTCGCGAGTGCGGTCCGGGTCGGCCCAGCCGCCCCACAGGTCCACGACGACCTCGCCGTGGCGGAGGGCCGTGAACGCCGCGCCCAGCTCGCCGCGCTCGCGGAAGTTCGCTTCGAAGGCGTCGCGCACCGGCTCGAAACCGGGGGCGCACACACCGTGCACCGTCGCCGTGGAACCGTCCATGGGACCTCCTCCGAGCGCCGCGACCGGTCCATACCGACCAGTCGGTATGGAGACGCTAAAGGGGGCCGGGCACGCCCGTCAAGGCATGCCCGGCCGGTGCTTCTCCACGAACTGCTACTTCAGCCGCGGCACGATCGCGCCGTACTTCTCCAGCAGCGCCGCGTTCGCCTCGTCGCCGCCCTCCACATTGGAGCTGCGCCACAGCGGGACGTCGAGACCTTCGGCCGTCCCGCGGTCGTAGACCTGGGCGAGCACGAGGTTCCACAGGAACGCGTTGACCACAGTGGACAGCGGCGCGGTGCGCGGCGCGTCCGGCGGGTAGCTCGCGTCGCCGGGGATGACCAGCGAGTCCAGCACGACGGTGCCCTGCTCGACCAGCGTGCTCGACGACCGCCGCGGCGCCGCCGCCACGCAGGCCCGGGACGTGATCGCGATGACCGCCGCCCCCCGCTTGCGAGCCTCGATGCACAGCTCGACCGGGTACGGGTTCGACCCGGACGTCGAGAACACCACCAGCACGTCGTCCGGCCCCGGCGCGCGCTCGGCCAGGACCTCGGCGGCCAGGCCGGTGCGCCGTTCGGTCTTCGTGCTGCTCACCGCGCCGTGCAGCGGGAGCAGGTCCGGGTGGTACAGCGGGTACACGCAGGCCAGGCCGCCGGCCCGGTAGAACGTCTCGGCGACGGCGGCCAGCGAGTGCCCGGCGCCGGCGGTATAGACCAGTGCGTCCGCCCGGATCACCCCCAGCACCAGATCCGCCGCTTCGCGCACTGCCTCGGCGTTGGCCTGCTCGACGTCCGCCAGTTGCTTCGCGACGCTGCCCGAGATGTCCGTGGCGCTCACCACACCCACCCTTCCGTAGGGGACCGGGCGCCGAATCTACCGCGAAGATGGTGGTACGCGGTGGAATAGCCCGGTGGGCGGGCGCCGTTGACCCGGTTGCGGGGCCGACAGGAGGACACGGGTGAGCGAAGCGGAACCGGCGGTGTCCGTGCGGCGGGCACGCGGGCGGACCGAAGCGGTGGTGCTCGTGCTGCACGGCGGCGCCGAGCGCGGCACCGGCGGCGTGCCGCCCTGGAAGCTGGCCTACCTCCGGATGGTCCCGATCGCGCGCGCCCTGCACCGGGCCGGCCGCAAGGACGGCGTCGAAGTGCGGCTGCTGCGCAACCGCCGGTACGGCTGGAACGCCCCCGCCATGGACCCGCTCGACGACGCCCGCTGGGCCCTCGAGCGCATCCGCGCCGACCACCCCGGCCTGCCGGTGGTCCTGGTCGGACACTCCATGGGCGCCCGGGTGGCGCTGCGCGTGGCGGACGACCCGGCCGTGCGCGGGGTCTGCGCGCTCGCGCCGTGGACGCCGCGGGGCGAGCCGGTGGACGCCGTCGCCGGGCGCTCGGTGCTCATCGTCCACGGCACCCGCGACCGGATGACCAGTCCGGCGGAGTCGCACGCCTTCGCCGAACGCGCCGAGGGCGTGGCCGCCCGCGTCGCCCGGTTCGAGATCGCCAACGAAGGCCACGCGATGCTCCGCCGGTCGTCCGTGTGGACCCGGCTGACGATTGCTTTCACACTGGAAGTGCTCGCCGGGGACCCCGCCGACGAGCTGCGCGGCGCGTGGGCCGCGCCGGGGCCCGAGCGGCTCCGAATACCGGTGTAGAAACCGCCCCGAACAGGGCATACAGCGAAACGCGCCGCGGGGGTGCGGCGGCTAAAATCACCGGCGCACCAGGCCGGCCGGAGGGAGAACCGTGACCACCTCGAGTGTTGACCGCGCTCAGGACATCCCCGACGAGTCCCGCTGGCCGGGGCTGGCCAGCCCGCCGCGGTCCGCACTGCGCGCGCGGATCGCCGCCTCGCTCTTCCGCCGCGCGGTCCGCCCGCTCGACGTGCGGGTGACGTTCCCCGACGGCACCGTGCTCGGCGCCGGCGGCCCGGAATCACCCGAAATGCGGATTCTGCGGCCGGAAGCGTTCTTCCACCGCCTCGGCGTCGACGCCAAGATCGGCTTCGGCGAGTCCTACATGGCCGGTGACTGGACCGCGTCCGACCTGGCCGAGGTGCTGACGCCGTTCGCCGAGCGGATGGCCACGCTCGTGCCGCCGGTGCTGCAGAAGTTCCGGCGGATCGCCGAGCGCACGCAGCCGCCGTCGGAGGAGAACACCCTCGAAGGCGCGCGGGCCAACATCCACCGGCACTACGACCTGTCCAACGACCTGTTCGGGGCCTTCCTCGACGAGTCGATGATGTACTCCTCGGCGCTGTTCGGCCCCGGCGAGGACCTCACCGCCGCCCAGCACCGCAAGATCGACAGCGTGCTCGACTACGCCGGCGTCCGCGCGGGCAGCGAGGTCCTCGAAATCGGCACCGGATGGGGTGAACTCGCCATCCGCGCCGCGGCCCGCGGCGCCCAGGTGACGTCGCTGACCATCTCGGAGGAACAGCGGGCGCTGGCCACCGAGCGGATCGCCGCGGCCGGGTTCTCCGACCGCGTCGACGTGAAGCTGTGCGACTACCGCGAGTCGAGCGGCCAGTACGACGCCGTGGTCAGCGTCGAGATGATCGAGGCGGTCGGGGCGTCCTACTGGCCGGCGTTCTACGCCACGATCGGGGAGCGGCTGCGCCCCGGCGGGCGGTTCGGCCTGCAGGCCATCACCATGGACCACGACCGGATGCTGGCGGCCTCGCGCGCCTACACCTGGATCCACAAGTACATCTTCCCGGGCGGCATCATCCCGTCGGTCCGCTCGATCGAGGACGGCCTGGTCGCGAACACCCGGCTCAGGCTGGCCGGGATGCGCGAGTTCGGCCAGGACTACGCGCGCACGCTACGGTTGTGGCGCGAACGGTTCCTGCACCGCTGGACCGACATCGCCGGGTTCGGGTTCGACGACGTCTTCCGCCGGATGTGGGAGTTCTACCTGGCCTATTCCGAGGCCGGGTTCCGCTCCGGGTACCTCAAGGTCCACCAGTTCGGCTACGAGGCGACCGACAAGTAACCTCCGTCGGCAACCCCGACCCGGTGCCGCACGTCCTCCTTTCGAGGGCGTGCGGTTGACTGACGACGACAGGTTTGTCCGAATCGGGATTGGGTGATGGGTGATGACGTACCGTGGCGACGACGGCGGGCGCCGGATGCCGCCGCCCCGGCCGGGCGGGCGCTCCCGCGACCACCAGCGCGCGCAGATGATGCCGCTGCCCGGTCGCGGCCAGAGCCCGTACGACGAGCGCACCCGCCCGATGGGCACCCGCGAGGACGAGCGGCAGTACGCGCCGCCCCCGCCGCGGCAGGACCCGCCCCGGCGCCCGGTGGACGACGACTACCCGCCGTCCCGGCCGCCGCGCCGGCGTCGCTGGAGCTTCGGCCGGATCCTGCTGACGCTGGTGCTGGTGTTCGTCGTCTTCCTCGCCGGCATCTGGGTCTACCTGGAGTTCTCCATCAAGCGCGTCGACGCGCTCGCCGACTACTCCGGCCGCCCGGTCGCCGCGTCCGGCACCAACTGGCTGATCGTCGGCTCCGACAGCCGTGAGGGACTCACCGCCGAAGACGAGGAGCGCCTGGCCACCGGCGACGTCGCGGCGGCCGGCGGCGGGCAGCGCACCGACACGATCATGGTCGCGCACATCCCGGACAACTCCACGAAGCCGACGCTGCTGTCGCTGCCGCGCGACTCGCAGGTGTCGATCCCCGGCCACGGCAAGAACAAGATCAACGCGGCGTTCTCCCTCGGGGGGCCGAAGCTGCTCGCGCAGACCGTCGAAGGTGCCACCGGCCTGCACATCGACCACTACGCGGAGATCGGCTTCGGCGGGTTCGCCAAGATCGTCGACGCGATCGGCGGGGTCGACATGTGCATCGACAAGGACATGAACGACACCTTCACCAACATCAGCATCAAGGCCGGCTGCCAGTCCCTCGACGGCCGCTCGGCGCTGGGCTTCGTCCGGATGCGCCACAGCGACGCGACCCCGCGCTCGGACCTCGACCGCGTCGCCAACCAGCGCAAGTTCATCGGCGCGCTGGTCAGCCAGATCGCCAGCCCGGGCACGCTGCTCAACCCGTTCCACTTCTTCCCGCTGCTGGGCTCGGGGCCGGACGCGCTGACGCTGGACTCGGGCGACCACGTGCACAACCTGGTGGGCCTGGCGCTGGCGATGCGCGGCATCTCCTCGGGCGGCGTGGTGACGACGACGGTGCCGGTGACCAGCGGGTCGGCGGAGAACTGGGACAAGACCAAGTCGAAGCAGATGTTCGACGCGCTGAAGAACGACACGGAGATCCCGGACAGCGTCATCGTCAATTAATTCGGAAGCGCTCGAGGTCTCGGCCGGGGCACCATGGAAACATGGAGACCCCGGCCGAGACGTATGCGCGTGACGAGTTTTCGCTGACCCGCTGGCAGACCGCCGACGGGCCGGAACTCACCGCGACGGTCGGCGGGTCCCTCGACCACCTCGGCACCTGGTTGGTCTGGGCGACCGACGGCTACACCGCCGAAGACGGCGCCGAGTTTCTGCGGCGCACCCGGAAGCAGTGGGAGACCGGGGAAACGCACGACTTCGCGATCCGCGTCGGCGGCTCGCTCGCGGGCGCGGTCGGCTTGATGGCCCGCGAGGGCGGCGTCGAGATCGGGTACTGGCTCGTGCGGGACCACACCGGCCGGGGCCTGATCACCCGCGCGGTGCGGCTGTTGACCGAAGAGGCGTTCCGGCTCGGTGCCGGGTACGTCGAGATCAAGCACGACGAGCGGAACGTCCGAAGTGGAGCGGTGCCCGCGCGGCTGGGCTTCACGAAAGCGGGGGTGGAGCCCATGGAGGCACCCTGGGCACCTTCGTGCTGTGGCACGTACCGCGTGTGGCGGAAGGAGAAGCCGTGAAGCCGGTTTTCGCCGGAGTGACCCAGCCGAGCCACCGGTGGCTGTGCGAGCGGCGCGAGTTCGCGAACCGGGCCGCGAAACGCGGGAACCGCGCGGACGCGCACGAGTACGCGATCCGGCGGCGCCGTCGTGACCGCCCGAGGGGGTGGCCGTCGGCCGGAGTGCGCCGCCCGCCGGGCTGGCCGCCCCGCGGGTGGCGTCGCTGACCGCTCAGGAAACCTTGTTCCGCTCCCGCAGCACCTTGAGCGCCTGGTCGGCGTGCACGGTGAAGTTCAGCTCGCTCTTGATCTTTTCGAGGATCTTCCGGTCCTCGCCGATCACGAACGTGGCGCGCTTGGCGTGCAGCGGCAGCAGCTTCCGCCAGACGCCGAACTGCTTCGCGACTTCACCCTCCACATCGGACAGCAGCGGGTAGTCGAAGCCGTTGGCCTCGGAGAACTGCCGCTGCTTGGTGACGCCGTCCGGGCTGATGCCGACGCGGTGCGCGCCGACCTCGGCGAACTCGGCGGCCAGGTCGCGGAAGTGGCAGCTCTCCGCCGTGCAGCCGCCGGTCATCGCGGCCGGGTAGAAGAACAGCACCACCGGGCCGGTGGCCAGGAAGTCCGACAGCCTGCGGTCGGCGCCCTGGTCGTCGGGCAGCGTGAAATCGGGGGCGAGGTCTCCGGCGTCCATGGAGGTCCCTTCTCGTCGGCGGCAGAACCCATCCTGCCGGGTCTTCGGAGCCACCCCGAACCCGGCTTGGTCCCCACCGCCCCAATGTGGCCTTGGTTGCTCCTCCCATGCCCCCACCGCCACCCTCAACGGAGGCGCTTCGCGCCGCAGTGCTGATTCCACGCACCCAAGGCGGCCTTCGGTGCGTCCAACGCACCGAAGGCCACATTGGGGCGCTCGGGTCACCCGGTGGGGTGGCGGGCGATGAGCTCGTCGACCTCGTCGCCGGTGGCCGAGTCCGCCACGAACGGGCCGCGGGCCGCCAGGACGCCCAGCTGACGCAGCCTCGCCGCCTGCTCGTGCGTCCGGACCCCTTCCGCCCCGACCCGCAGGTTCAGCTCGCGGGCCCGCGTGACCAGCTGCGTCAGGTGCCGCAGCGCCGGCTCCGGCGGTGAGTCCGAGTCCAGCGCGTCGATCACCGCGCCCGAAAGGATCACGTGGTGGACGGGCAGCCGGCGCTGAGGGATCAGCTCCAGGTCCGCCGAGCCCGAGATGGTCAGCACCAGCTGCGTCCCCAGGTCGGCCAGCACCGCGAACGAGTCCAGCACCTCGCCGCGCGGGTCGAGGACCGAGTCGCGGTCCGTGCACAGCCGCAGCGCCTGGGCCGGCAGCTCGTGCTTGTCCAGCTGCTCCTTCACCAGCAGCACCAGGTCCGGGTCGATCGCCAGCCGCGTCGGCAGCCGGACGCACACGTCCGGCGCCGCCTCGCCGAAGCGCGACCGCCAGCGGGCCGTCGCCGCCAGGGACTCCGCCAGGAGCCAGCGGCCCAGCGGCACCGTCATGCCCGTGGTCTGGGCCAGCGGGTAGAACTCGTCGGAGCCGAGCTCGCCCTTCTCCGGGTGGTTCCAGCGCAGGCCCGCGTTCACCGCGGCGAGCCGGTCGGGGTCGGCGAGCTTCACCGTCGGCTGGTAGATGAGCGAGAACTCGCCGTTCTCCAGCGCCCCGGCGATCACCGCGCCCAGCTGGTAGCGGCCGCGGTCGCGGGCGTCCAGCTCCGGGTCGAACAGCATCCACTGCGCCTTGCCGGCCTCCTTGGCCCGGTGCAGCGCGATCTCGGCCGCCCGCAGCAGCTCCGCGGCGCCACCCTCGACGGCCGCGCGCACCACGATGCCCGCGCTCGCGCTCACGCCGATGCCGTGCCCGCCCAGGTAGATCGGCTCGTTGAGGTCCTCCAGCGCCCGCTCGACGAGGCCGACGACCTCGGCGGCGGACAGCTCGCCCCGCAGCAGCACCGCGAAGCCGTCGCCGGACAGCCGCGCGACGAACCCGTCGTGGTGGCCGGTGAACACGGCCGACAGCTTGCCCGCGACCCCGCGCAGCACCTGGTCGCCGACGCCGGCGCCGAGACCGTCGTTGACGACCTTGAAGCCGTCGACGTCGAGGTAGATCAGCGCGATGTCGTCGTGCGCGCCGGCGCCGAGCGCCGCTTCGAGCTTCGTGGTGAACGACGACGCGTTGGGCAGCCCGGTCAGCGGGTCGTGCACGTTCTGGTGCAGCAGCCGTTCCTGCAGCAGGTGCAGCTCGTTCGCGTCGGACACCATCAGCACCGGGTAGACCGAGCCCGGCCGGTCGCCGGGCAGCCGGGCGAGGGTGACGTCGGTCCAGAGCTGCCCGTCTTCGGTGTGGTCGAGCAGCATCCGCTCCTGGTAGCGCTCACGGCCGCCCCGCACCAGTTCGAGCCCCGCCTTGAGCCGCGAGACGTCGTGGTCGGTGGAGCCGAGGTCGGTGAGGTGGCGGCCGCGCAGCAGGTTCGGCGAGCAGCCGAGCAGCTGGCCGAGCGCGAGGTTGGCCTCCACGATCTCGCCGTCCGGGTCGGCCAGCGCGATCCCCATCGGCGACGCCGCGTAGAGCGCGGTGAACCGGTGCAGGGCACCGTCGTGCCCGGACCCGGCGTGGTCGACCGCGTCGTGCGCGATCTCCAGCAGCAGCGGTTCGAGCTCTTCCAGGGGAAGTGTTACTCCTTTGGTGTCGGCCAACGTCGCCGCCCACCGGCGCGCCACGTCCAGCAGTCCTGGCGCGGCACCGGACTCAGGCACACTTCACCTCTTCACGCACAGGTCGGGCCAGGTCAGCCGCGGTGCCGGGGATCAGCGAGCCACACCGGGTGCCCCTCGCCCGCGACCGATGCCACGCCATCATGTGTGTCACGGGGTGTCTACCGGCTGAACGAGTGAACGAATCTCCACAGGAGGTAACTTTATGTCACTCGGTGTATGCAGTGGTGGACGGTACCGCGGTCACCGAGGCGTCAAGCGCACCGGAAGGCCGTCGGCCGGCACCGGCAGGGAGACGTAATCCCACTTCGCGGTGTAACCGTCCGGAACCGACCAGCGGTGGGCCCGCAGCATTTCGTGCATCAGCAACTTCACCTCGAGGCCGCCGAAGTGGAGCCCGATGCACTTGTGCGCGCCGCCGCCGAACGGCATCCACGCCATCCGGTGGGACTTGTCCTCGCGGCGCGGCTCGGCGAACCGCTCGGGGTCGAACGCGAAGGGGTTCGTCCAGCACTCCGGCGTGAAGTGGTTCACCGTCGGCGAGACTCCGCACAGCGTGCCCGCGGGGATGTAGTGGCCGAGCACCTCGGTGTCCTTGACGGTCTGGCGGGTCAGCGACGGCACCGGGGCGACCAGCCGCAGCGCTTCCTTCATCACGAGGTCGAGGGTTTCGAGCTGGTCGACGGCGTCGATGTCGAGGAGGTCGTCGCCGAGGGCGAGGGACTCCTCGCGGGCGCGTTCCTGCCACTCGGGGTGCTTGGCGAGGTAGTACGCCATGGCGCTGCTGGTGATGGTCGTCGTGTCGTGCGCGGCCATCATCAGGAAGATCATGTGGTTGACGATGTCGGTGTCGGTGAAGCGGTCGCCGTCCTCGGTGGTGGCGTGGCAGAGCGCGGTGAACAGGTCGTCGCCGTCCGACTTCCGTTTGGCGGGCAGGGTTTCGCTGAAGTAGCGCTCGAGGACCTTCCGCCCGTGCAGGCCCGCCGACCAGCGCCCGCCGGGCATGGGGAAGCGCACCAGCGCGGTGCCGGCGCGCACGGAGCTGACGAACGCGCGGTTGATCCGGTGGGCGTCGGCGCCGCTGCGCATGCCCATGAACACGCGCGTCGCGACGTCGAGGGTCAGCTGCTTGAGCGCCCAGTACAGCCGCGGCCGCTCGGCCGATCCCCAGCTCGCGACGCCTTCGCGCAGCGCCGGGCCCATCTCGCCGACGTAGCCGATGAGCCGCTGCCGGGTGAACGCCTCCTGCATGATCCGGCGGTGCAGGTGGTGCTCGCCGAAGTCCATCAGCATCAGGCCGCGCTCGAAGAACTTCTCGATGAAGAACTTCCAGCCTTCTTGCGAGAACGCCTTGTCCTTGTTGACGAGCGCGATCTGCGTCGCCTCCGGCCCGGACAGCGCGACGATCTTCCGGCCGAAGCCGCCGGTCCACGACACGGGGCCGTAGAGCTCGTGGCGGCGCAGGCCGAACGCGGGGCCGAAGCGCATCATTTCGAGCATGTGCCCGACGACCGGCGGGCCTTCGTCGCCGAGGACGGGTTTGAGGCCGCTGCCGGCGGGCGGCGTCGCGAGCTCCTTGACGGGCCAGCGCGAGTGCAGCCAGCGTTCGTCGACCCGGTGGGGGAGGGGGAGCGAAGTCAGCGGCGGCACGCGTTCGCGCAGTGCTTCGGTGGCTCGGCTCACGGTGCCCGGCAAAGTGACCATCTCCCCGCTGAGATCGGCGACCCCTTCACGATGCACCCTTGTTGACGATGTGACAACAGGTTGGGGTGTCCTCTTTTCGGGTGGCTTCTCAGCGCGCCGCCGCGCGGCGGAACTCGCTCGGGTTCGTGCCGCGGACCCGCTTGAACGCGGCGCTGAACGCGAAGGCGTCGGCGTACCCGACGGTGCGGGCGACCTCCGCGACGGTCCGGTCTTCCCGCTCGGCCAGCAGGTCGGCGGCGAGCGCCATGCGCCGGCGGGTGAGGTAGGTCAGCGGCGGTTCGCCGACCAAGTCGGCGAACCGCTTGGCCAGCGTCGACCGGGACACGCCGGTGCGGCCGGCCAGCGTCCCGACCGTCCAGGGCGCGGCCGGTTCGGCGTGCAGGAGGCGGAGCGCGTGGCCGACCACCGGGTCGCGCTGGGCGGTCCACCAGGCCGGGGGTTCGCCGCCCGGCCGGTCGAACCACTCGCGCAGGGTGCAGACCAGCATCCAGTCGAGCAGCCGGTCGAGCACCACCTGCTGACCGGGCGCGTCGACGGCGACCTCGGCGGCGAGGTGCTCCAGCACGGCGTCCCCCGTGCCCCCGCCGCCGACGCGCAGGACGGCGGGCAACGCGTCCAGCAGCCGGGCGCCGACCTCACCGCCCACCGGGTAGGCGCCGACGATCAGCGTCGTCGCGCCGTCGCCGGGGTCGTGCCAGCCGCGCCGGTGCCGGGTCCCGCCCTCTTCGGGCGCCGCGCAGTGCTCGCCGCACGCGACCGGCTCGGCCGGGGTGCCGACCTCGTCGACGAAGGTGAAGGTCCCCGGTCCGCGCACGACGACCGTGTCGTAGGCGCGCAGCGGTTCCGGCGCGCCGTGCTCGGGCACGATCCAGCCGCCCCCGGTGAGGACGGTGCACAGGGTCAGTGGCGCGCCGTCGACGAAGTGCAGCGCCCAAGGCGGCGAGAGGGTCGAGCTGCCGAACAGCGAGCCGTGCGCCCGCAGGTCACCGAACGCGTCCACGTTCCCGAGATTAGACGATCACACAGGCATCCCGGGGTCTCGCCCATGGGATCGTCCGAGCGGATCGGGTTGACTCGACGTCATGACCGCGTTCACTGATGAGGACCTCGAATTCCTTCGGCGGCCCCTGCACGGCTTCCTGACCGTGGCCGGCGGCGAGCCCCGGCCGGTGTGGTTCGAGGCGACGGCCGAAGGCACGATCCAGCTGTTCACGGAAGTGGACTCGCCGAAGGTCCGGCGGGTGGGCCGGGACCCGCGAGCGTCGCTCGTGGTGGCGGCGCCGGTGGGGGAGCGTGAGCGGTGGGTTTCGGCCGCGGGCCGCGTCACGGTGGAACCCGGGGGAGCGCACGACCTCGCGTCGCGCCTGGCTGAGCGCTACTGGGACCTGGCGGACCCGGCCCGCGCCGCGACCCTCGAGGAAATCCTGGCCACGGACCTGATCCGCCTGGTGATCCACCCGGAGAAGGTGCGCCGCTACGTCTACTGAGCCAGGTTGGCGGTGAAGTACTTGGCCAGCTTCTCGACGGCGAGGTCGATGTACTCGCGCTTGTCGTAGAGATCGACGTGGCTCGCGCCCTCGATCCAGTGGATCTCCGCCGGGCCGGTGGCGCGCCGGTGGGCTTCCAGGCCCATCCAGGCGGTGACGGCGCGCTCGCCGAGGATCTGCAGGATCGGGCGCGGGCCGATCAGCGGCACGGCGTGGAAGACGTCGCTCGCGGCCATCTTGTCGACGCTGTCCCAGGTGAGGAACTTCGCCGAGCGCTCGTGGTGGCCGCGGGCGCCGCAGTAGTACTCCCAGCCTTCGATGCCGTGCTGTCCGCCGAGCGCGCCGGCTTCCGCGGCGGTCTCGGGGAACATCGTCAGCACGCCGGGGTACTCGCCGCGGGCGGCGGCGGTGCGTGCCTGCGCGGCGGCGTCCAGCAGCCCCTGGAAGACGGCCGGGTCCTGGGTGCCGTCGGCGCCGTAGCGGAACTGGCGGGCCGGCTCGGCCGTGCAGACCGTCGCGACGGCCTTGACCCGGTGATCACCGCCGGTGGCGGCGAGCGAATAGCCGCCGGAGGCGCAGATGCCGAGCAGGCCGATCCGGCCGGCGTCGACCTCGGGCCGGGTGGTGAGGAAGGAGACCGCGGCCTTGAAGTCCTCGATCCGCTGGGCGGGATCCTCCAGCCCGCGCGGCAGGCCGCCGGACTCGCCCTGGTGGGCGGCGTCGAAGGCGAGGGTCACGAAGCCCCGCTCGGCCATCAGGCTCGCGTAGGTTCCGGAGGTCTGTTCCTTGACGCCGGTGCCGGGATGGCCGACCACGAGGGCCGGAAGCGGGCCGTCGGCGCCGTCGGGAACGTAGAGGTGGGCGGCGATGTCGATGCCGGCGCTGGTGAAGGTGACGGTGGTGGTCATGTCTCCACCATCGACCCGGGATGTGACCGGCAAAAGCCGCGGGTTCCTGCCTGGGAAGAATCCTTCCCAGGCAGGAACCCGATCGGGAGATCAGTCCCAGTCGAGCGCGCCGCCCGACTGGTACTCGATGACGCGGGTCTCGAAGAAGTTCTTCTCCTTCTTCAGGTCCATCGCCTCGGACATCCACGGGAACGGGTTCTCGGTCTCGCCGAAGATCGGCTGGAGGCCGATCTGCTGCGCGCGCCGGTCGGTGATGAAGTGCATGTACTGCTCGCACAGCTGCGCCGACAGGCCGAGCATGCCGCGGGGCATCGTGTCGCGCGCGTACTTGACCTCGAGCTCGCACGCCTCCTTCAGCATCCCGCGGACCTCTTCCTGGAACTCGGGCGTCCACAGGTGCGGGTTCTCGATCTTGATCTGGTTGATGCAGTCGATGCCGAAGTTCAGGTGGATCGACTCGTCGCGCAGGATGTACTGGTACTGCTCGGCGATGCCGACCATCTTGTTGCGGCGGCCGAGCGACAGGATCTGCGCGAAGCCGGTGTAGAACCACATGCCCTCGAAGATCACGTAGAACGCGACGAGGTCACGCAGGAACGCCGTGTCGGCCTCCGGCGTCCCGGTCTTGAAGTCCGGGTCCTCCAGGTGCTGCGTGTACTTCAGTGCCCACGCGTCCTTGTCCGAAATGGACGGGACCTCGCGGTACATGTTGAACAGCTCGCCCTCGACCAGGCCGAGGCTCTCGCAGATGTACTGGAAGGTGTGCGTGTGCACGGCTTCCTCGAACGCCTGGCGCAGCAGGTACTGGCGGCACTCGGGGTTGGTGATCTGCCGGTACACCGCGAGCACGATGTTGTTGGCCACCAGGGACTCCGCGGTCGCGAAGAAGCCCAGGTTGCGCTTGAGCATCTGCCGCTCGTCCTCGGTGAGGCCGTCCTTCGACTTCCACAGCGCGATGTCGGCCTGCATGGCGACCTCGGTCGGCATCCAGTGGTTGTTGCAGCCGGCCAGGTACTTCTCCCAGGCCCACGTGTACTTCATCGGCAGCAGCTGGTTGACGTCGGCGCGCGCGTTGATCATGCGCTTGTCGTCGACGTTGATCCGGGCGGCGCCGACCTCGATCTCCCCGAGGCCGGTCGCGTCCGTGGTCTCCACGTTGGTCATGTTCCTCAGGTTCCTTACTGGCAGGATTCGCAGTCGGGGTCGTCGATGCGGCAGGCGGCGCCCTCGGTGGCGACGAAGTCCACGTCCGTCTTCGGCAGTTCCTTGGACTCCGGCTTCGGAGCCGGGGTCACCGGCACGGCCGGGACCGCGGCGGCCGGCGCCGGCGCGGGGGCCGGAGCCGCGGCGGGCGCAGCGGGCGCCGGGGTGGCCGAGACGGCGTTCAGCTTGCCGTCGGTGCCGCGCAGGGTGCTCTTCTCGACGTGCGTCGCGGACTGCGCTCGCAGGTAGTACGTGGTCTTGAGGCCCTTGTGCCACGCGTAGCGGTACAGCTCGTCGAGCTTGCGGCCGCTCGGCGCCGCGATGTAGAGGTTCAGCGACTGCGCCTGGTCGATCCACTTCTGGCGCACCGAACCGGCGTCGACGATCCACTTCGACTCGATCTCGAACGCCGTCGCGTACAGCGCCTTGAGGTCGTCCGGCACGCGGTCGATCTGGCCGAGGCTGCCGTCGAAGTACTTGAGGTCGCTGACCATGACCTCGTCCCAGAGCCCGCGGGCCTTGAGGCTCTTGACCAGGTGCGGGTTGACGACGGTGAAGTCGCCGGACATGTTCGACTTGACGAACAGGTTCTGGAACAGCGGCTCGATCGACTGGCCGACACCCGAGATGTTGGAGATCGTCGCGGTCGGCGCGATCGCCATCACGTTGGAGTTGCGCATGCCGACGGTCTTGACGCGCTCGCGCAGCGGTGCCCAGTCCAAAGTGGACGACAGGTCGACGTCGAGGCCGTCACCGCGGCGGGCGTCGATGAGCAGCTGCATCGAGTCGATCGGCAGGATGCCCTTGCTCCACAGCGAGCCCTCGAACGACTGGTACTGCCCGCGCTCCTCGGCGAGGTCGGTCGACGCCGAGATCGCGTAGTAGGAGAGGTGCTCCATGGAGACGTCGGCGAACTTCACGGCCTCGTCCGAGGCGAACGGGACGCCGATCTCGAACAGCGCGTCCTGGAAGCCCATGATGCCCAGGCCGACCGGGCGGTGGCGCAGGTTGGAGCGCCGGGCCTCCGGGATCGTGTAGAAGTTGATGTCGATCACGTTGTCCAGCATGCGGACGGCCGTGCGGACGGTCTTCTCGAGGCGCTGGGTGTCCAGGCCCTCGGGGGTGACGTGCTTGAGCAGGTTCACCGAGCCGAGGTTGCAGACCGCGACCTCGTCCGTGGTGGTGTTCAGCGTGATCTCGGTGCACAGGTTGGACGAGTGCACGACGCCGACGTGCTGCTGCGGCGAGCGCAGGTTGCACGGGTCCTTGAACGTGATCCACGGGTGGCCGGTCTCGAACAGCATGGTGAGCATGCGGCGCCACAGCTCCACCGCGCGGATCCGGCGGAACACCTTGATCTCGCCGCGGTCGGCCATCGCCTCGTACTCGCGGTAGCGGGCGGAGAACTCGTTGCCGTAGAGGTCGTGCAGGTCCGGGGTCTCGTTCGGCGAGAACAGCGTCCACTCGGCGTTGGCCTCGACGCGGCGGAGGAACTCGTCCGGCACCCAGTTCGCGGTGTTCATGTCGTGGGTGCGCCGGCGGTCGTCACCGGTGTTCTTGCGCAGGTCGAGGAACTCCTCGATGTCCACGTGCCAGGTCTCGAGGTACGCGCACGCCGCGCCCTTGCGCTTGCCGCCCTGGTTGACCGCGACCGCGGTGTCGTTGGCGATCTTGAGGAACGGCACGACGCCCTGCGACTGGCCGTTGGTGCCCTTGATGTGCGCGCCGAGGCCGCGGACCGGGGTCCAGTCGTTGCCGAGGCCGCCCGAGTACTTCGCCAGCAGCGCGTTGTTCTTGTACGCCTGGAAGATCGAGTCCAGGTCGTCGTCCACCGTGGTCAGGAAGCAGGACGACAGCTGGGCGCGCGTGGTGCCCGAGTTGAACAACGTCGGGGTGGAGGCCATGAAGTGGAACGTCGAGAGCAGCTCGTAGAACTCGATGGCGCGGGCTTCGCGGTCGTCCTCGCGGATCGCGAGGCCCATCGCGACGCGCATGAAGAACGCCTGCGGCAGCTCGAAGCGGGTGCCGTCGTGGTGCTGGAAGTACCGGTCGTACAGCGTCTGCAGGCCGAGGAAGCCGAAGTCGAGGTCGCGCCGGGCATCGATCGCGGCGGTGATCTTGTCCAGGTCGAAGGACAGCAGCTCGCCGTCGACCAGCTCCAGCTCGACCGCGCGGCGCAGGTAGGCGCGGAAGTACGAGGGGTACTCCGCCGCCATCTCGTCCTGGCTGGCCTGGCGCGGCTTCTTCGCGAGGTAGCTCAGGGCCTCGCCGCGCAGCTTGTCGAGCAGCAGCCGGGCGGAGACGTAGGAGTAGTTCGGCTCCTGCTCGACCAGCACGCGGGCGGCCAGGACCTGGGCCAGGGCCAGCTCGTCGGCGCTGATGCCGTCGTAGAGGTTGCGCTTGGCCTCGGCCAGCACCGGCTCGGCGCTGACGTCTTCGAGGCCGGCGACGGCCTCGCCCACGACGTGGGACACGCGGGCCCAGTCGAGCGGGCGCAGGACGCCGTCGGCGCCCTTGACGTTCAGCGCGACCTCGGTGGTGGCGGGCTTGGCGGCCTCGCGGGCCTTGCTGCGCTCGTCGCGGTAGAGGACGTACGCGCGGGCGACCTTGTGGTGCTCGCCGCGCATGAGGGCGAGCTCGACGATGTCCTGGATCTGCTCGATGTGCAGGGCGGTTTCGGGGCCGGCGTGCCGCAGCAGGGTGGTCTCCACCTGCTGGGTCAGCTCCGCTACGACGTGGTGCACGCGTGAGGACGCGGCGGCGTCGCCACCCTCGACCGCGAGGAACGCCTTGGTCAGCGCGACCGAGATCTTCCCGGCGTCGAACGGCGACACGCTGCCGTCCCGCCGGATGACCCGGATCGCGGTGGATGTGTCGGCGGCGGAGGGCCGCTGACCGGTTTCGACTGACATGCGTGTCTCCAAGTTTTCGGGCGCGTTCGATCGCCACACGGCGTGATGAGGCCGTGCGCAGGTGTTTTCCAGGCTGCTTGGCAGGTCTTGCGCAGCGGTCTCCCCGTCGCTGGGGCCTGCCGGTTCCCAGAGACTACATGTAGGGGTGCCCGCCCGCACGGGCCCCCAGATGGCGTGTCGCGAGTTCACTCTGACGGGATTACGTGATCACCCAGAGAAGCACTTCAACGCGCGATTGCGGGGTTCCGCGGGTAGGTTTCGCAGCCGGTCAGGAGCCGAAGCGCAGCTCCGACTTCGGGAGCTCCAGGCTCGTCACCGGCCGGCGCCCGGCGAGGTAGCCGAGCGGGCCGTCCGGGTTGAAGCTCCAGTCCGCCGACGCCGGGCGTGGCCGGATCTTCGCGCCGACCGGGGTGCGCAGGAGGCCGTCGCGTTCCTGGACCACCTCGAACGACGTCGGCACGCGCAGCGGCAAGGCGGGCCGGGGCTTGAACGCCGCCGTCGCGATCCAGTCCTCCGAGGTTGCCGCCGTGGCTTGGAACGTGCGGCCGCCGGTGAAGTCCAGGGTCGCCAGGTCCTTCGGGATCGCCCACAGCTCGCGGCCGCCCGCCAGGGACGCCTCGCTGTCGACCCAGATCTCGGTGATCGAGCAGGACACCCGCCGGGCCTTGATCGCCACCGCGGAAAGGAGTTCGTGGTAGGCCATCTGCCCGGGCGGGGTGTAGTCGATCCACGCCGTGAACACCGACGCGTGGCCGGCCACGAGCAACGGCTCGGTGCCGGGCGGCAACGCGGGCAGCCGAGAAGGCGGAACGCGCCAGATCGACACCCGCGCGTCGGCGGTCAGGTTCCAGGGCTGCGGCGGGTAGAGGCTCATTCTTCCAACCAGGGGAGATACGGGGGCAGGTCCTTGTCGACGCGCATGCCGAACGCGGGCGGTCGCTTCTGCAGGAACGACATGACCCCTTCGACGGCGTCCGGGCTCGCGCCCAGCCCGCCGATGAGGCGGGAGTCGAGTTCGTGCACCGGGAACGGCGACTCGGCGCTCGCCATCCGGTAGAGCAGCTGGCGGGTCACCGCGACCGACACCGGCGCGGTCTTCTCCACGATCTCGCGCGCCAGCTCGTACGCCTCGTCGAGCACGGTGCCGATCGGGAACACCTGGTGCACCAGTCCCTTTTCGAGGGCTTCGGCGGCAGGGAAGACCCGGCCGCTGATCATCCAGTCCAGCGCGGTGCCCATACCGACGAGCCGGGGGAGGAACCACGCCGACGCGCCTTCGGGGTAGATGCCGCGCCGCGTGAACACGAAGCCGAAGCGCGAGTCTTCCGAGGCGAGCCGGTAGTCGCACGAGAGCGTGATCGTGACGCCGCCACCGACGGCCGCGCCGTGCAAGGCCGCGATCACCGGCTTGTTCATCGTGAAGATCCGCTTCGAGCACCGGCCGGCGGGCTCCTGCCACGCCGCGTCCGGCCCGGTCGCCGGGTCGAAGTCGAAGCCGCCCTGCGACAGGTCGGCGCCGACGCAGAAGTCCGGGCCCGCGCCGGTCAGCACGACGACGCGGACGTCCTCGTCGCGGTCCGCGCGGTCCATCGCGGCGCCGAGCTCGTCGGCCATCCGGATCGTGTAGCCGTTGCGCGCCTCGGGGCGGTTCAGCGTCACCGTGGCTATCCGGTCCGCGACGGCGTAGGTGATCTCGGCGTAGTCGGCCATGGTGAGGAACGTATTGCAGCCGGCCACTACTGGCAAGCTGTCAATAGCACACTTTCCCGTGAAAGTGCGGTTGCTGTCCCAGGCAAAACAATCAGGCGTGCTTGATTTTTCCGGTGGCCGGTGCGACGCTGGGCGCCAGGACGCAAGGAGGCGGCGGATGGCGGATCTCGGCGTGATCCTCGGGGATCTCGACGCGGAGACACGGACGATCGACGACGTGGTGGCGGGCCTGCCCGCGTCGGACTGGGCGCGGGCCACGCCCGCCGAGGGGTGGACGATCGCGCACCAGATCGCGCACCTGGCCTGGACCGACCGGAAGGCCCTGATCGCGGCGGCTCACCCGGAGGACTGGCAGGCCGAGGTCGAGGAGCTGCTCAAAGCGGGGGAGACCTACGTCGACGACGGCGCCGCGGCCGGGGCCGAGCGGCCGCCGCGTGAGATCCTCGAAGACTGGCGTTCCGGGCGCGCCGCGCTGGCCGCCGCGCTCGCCGCTGTGCCGGACGGGCAGAAGCTGCCGTGGTACGGCCCGCCGATGAGCGCGGCCTCCATGGTCACCGCGCGGCTGATGGAGACCTGGGCGCACGGCCAGGACGTCTTCGACGCGCTGGGCCTGACGCGCGAGCCGACCGCGCGGCTGTGGCACATCGCGCGCTTCGGCACGCGCACCCGCGACTTCGCGTTCCTGACCCGCTCGCTCGCCCCGCCGGCGGAGGAGTTCCGCGTCGAGCTGACCGCGCCCGATGGCACCACCTGGGCGTTCGGCCCGGAGGAGGCCGAGCAGAAACTCACCGGCAGCGCGCTGGACTTCTGCCTGGTCGTCACGCAGCGGCGGCACCCGGCCGACACCGACCTGGCCGCCCACGGTGCCGACGTCGAAGAGTGGCTGACCATCGCGCAGGCCTTCGCCGGGCCTCCCGGGGAAGGCCGTAAGCCGGGGCAGTTCGCATGACCTATCGCATCGGCAACGCTTCGGGCTTCTACGGTGACCGGTTCAGCGCGGTCCGCGAGATGCTCACCGGCGGGCCCCTCGACGTCCTGACCGGCGACTACCTGGCCGAGCTGACCATGCTCATCCTCGGCCGCGACCGGATGAAGGACGCGAACCGCGGCTACGCCAAGACGTTCCTGCGCCAGATGGAGGAGAACCTCGGCCTGGCGAAGGAAAAGGGGGTCAAGATCGTCGCCAACGCGGGTGGCCTGAACCCCGCCGGGCTCGCGGACGCGCTCCGGGAGCTGGCCGATCGCCTCGGTCTCGACGTCAAGATCGCGCACGTCGAAGGGGACGACCTGGTGGCCCGCGCCGAGGAGCTGGACCTCGGGAAACCGTTGACCGCCAACGCCTACCTCGGCGCCTGGGGCATCGTGGAGTGCCTCAACGCGGGCGCGGACGTCGTCGTCACCGGGCGCGTCACCGACGCCTCGGTGATCGTCGGCCCGGCCGCCGCGCACTACGGCTGGGCGCGCGACGACTTCGACGCCCTCGCCGGCGCGGTCGCGGCCGGGCACGTCATCGAATGCGGCGCCCAGGCCACCGGCGGCAACTACGCCTTCTTCACCGAGCATTCTCTGGGCGTGCCGGGTTTCCCGATCGCCGAGATCGAGGCCGACGGCTCCAGCGTTATCACCAAGCACCCCGGCACCGGGGGCGTGGTGAACACCGGCACGGTCACCGCGCAGCTGCTGTACGAGATCACCGGCGCGCGCTACGCGGGACCCGATGTGACCACGCGGTTCGACACGCTCTCGCTGACCGAAGCCGGACCAGACCGCGTCCGCATCTCCGGCGTCCGAGGCGAAGCTCCGCCGCCGACCCTGAAGGTCGCGCTCAACACCCTCGGCGGGTTCCGCAACGAGACTACGTTCGTCCTCACCGGACTCGACATCGAGGCGAAAGCCACGCTGGTGCGCGAACAACTCGAAGCGTCCTTGAAGGACCGGCCGCCCGCCGACGTCCGCTGGACTCTCGCGCGCACCGATCACCCCGACGCGGACACCGAGCAGGCCGCGAGTGCGCTCCTGCACGTCGCCGTCAAGGACGCCGACCCCAAGGTCGCCGGGCGCGCGTTCACCGGCGCCGCCGTCGAGCTGGCGCTGGCCAGCTACCCCGGGTTCCACGTCACCGCGCCGCCGTCGGACGCCTCGCCGTACGGCGTCTACACCGCAGCTTATGTGGACGCGGGGAAGGTGCCGCACGTCGCGGTGCTGCCGGACGGGATGCGGGTCGACATAGCGCCTTCGGTGTCCACTCAGGACCTGTCCGATGTGGACGAGCCCGCCCTGCCCGAGCCCCTGGACCACGGGCCGGTACGCCGCGTGCCCCTGGGTACCGTCGTCGGCGCCCGCAGCGGCGACAAGGGCGGCAACGCCAACCTCGGCGTCTGGGTGCGGTCCGATGAGGCCTGGCGGTGGCTGGTGCACCGGCTGACCGTCGCCGAACTCAAGCTGCTGCTGCCCGAGACGGCCGACCTGCCGGTGATGCGCTACCTGCTGCCGAACCTGCGGGCGATGAACTTCGTGGTCGAAGGCATCCTCGGTGAAGGCGTCGCTTCGCAGGCGCGGTTCGACCCGCAGGCCAAGGCGCTGGGCGAGTGGCTGCGCTCGCGCGAAATCGACGTTCCCGAGGTGCTCCTGTGACCGATCCGTTCCGGACGCCCGAGCGGGCCGAACTGCGCAAGACCGTGCGGAAGTTCGTCGAGCAGGAGGTCCTGCCGCACCTCGACGACTGGGAGCGCGCCGGCGAACTGCCCCGCGACCTGCACCGCAAGGCCGGGGACCTCGGCCTGCTCGGGGTCGCGTTCCCCGAGGAGATCGGCGGCGGCGACGGCAACTACCTCGACGCGCTCGTCGTCGCCGAGGAAATGCACTACGCGGGCGGCTCCGGCGGGCTGTTCGCGTCGCTGTTCACCTGCGGCATCGCCGTCCCGCACATCGCCGAGGCGAACGACCCGGTCCAGATCGAACGCTGGGTCCGCCCGGCGCTGACCGGCGACAAGATCGGCTCCCTGGCCGTCACCGAGCCGGACGGCGGCTCGGACGTCGCCGGGATCCGGACCACCGCCGTGCGCGAAGGCGACGAGTACGTCATCAACGGTGCCAAGACCTACATCACCTCCGGCTGCCGCGCGGACTTCGTGACGACTGTTGTGCGCACCGGCGGCGACGGCGCGCACGGGCTTTCGCTGATCGTCGTCGAACGCGGGACACCCGGGTTCACGGTGTCGCGCAAGCTGGAGAAGATGGGCTGGCTCTGCTCCGACACCGCCGAACTGTCCTACGTGGACGTCCGGGTGCCGGTGGAGAACCTGGTGGGCACCGAGAACAGCGGGTTCGCGCAGGTGGCCACCCAGTTCGTCACCGAACGGCTTTCCCTGGCCGTGCAGGCGTACGCGCACGCCCAGCGCGCCCTCGACCTGACGCTGGACTGGTGCCGGTTGCGCGAGACGTTCGGCCGTCCGTTGATCTCGCGGCAGGTCGTGCAGCACAAATTGGCCGAGATGGCGCGGAAGACCGACGTCGCGAGGACCTACACCCGGCAGGCCGCGATCCGGCACGTCTCGGGCGAAGAGGTCATCGCCGAAGCCTGTTTCGCCAAGAACACCGCCGTCGAGGCCGCCGAGTGGGTGGTCAACGAGGCCGTCCAGCTGCACGGCGGGCTCGGCTACATGCGCGAGTCCGAAGTGGAGCGCCACTACCGCGACGTCCGGATCCTCGGCATCGGCGGCGGCACCACCGAGATCCTCACCGGCCTGGCCGCGAAGCGATTGGGATACACCTCGTGACTACCTTGAGGTCCACAGTGGACACGCGGGCCGCCGAGTTCGGCGCCAACCGCGAGGCGATGCTGGAGAAGCTCGCCGAGATCGACACCGAGCAGGCCAAGGCCGTGGCCGGTGGGGGCGAGAAGTACGTCGAACGCCACCGCAAGCGCGGCAAGCTCCTGGCCCGCGAGCGCATCGAGCTGCTGCTCGACGAGGACTCGCCGTTCCTGGAGCTCTCGCCCCTGGCAGCTTGGGGTACCGACTACCGCGTCGGCGCGAGCCTCGTGACCGGTATCGGGGTCGTCGAAGGCGTCGAGTGCCTGATCTCGGCGAGCGACCCGACGGTCAAGGGCGGCGCCAGCAACCCGTGGACCACCAAGAAGAGCTTCCGCGCCGCGGACATCGCCGCGCAGAACCGGCTGCCGTCGATCAACCTCGTCGAGTCCGGCGGCGCGGACCTGCCGACGCAGAAGGAAATCTTCATCCCCGGCGGCCGCATCTTCCGCGACATCACGCGGGCCTCGGCCGCGGGCTGCCCGACGGTCGCGCTCGTGTTCGGCAACTCGACCGCGGGCGGCGCGTACCTGCCGGGGATGTCCGACTACGTCGTGATGGTCAAGGAGCGCGCCAAGGTGTTCCTCGGCGGACCGCCGCTGGTCAAGATGGCGACCGGGGAGGAGTCCGACGACGAGTCGCTCGGCGGCGCCGAGATGCACGCGCGCACGTCAGGCCTGGCCGACTACCTGGCCGTCGACGAGCAGGACGCGATCCGCCTGGGCCGCAACATCATCAAGCGGCTCAACTGGACCAAGCAGGGGCCGACGCCGAAGCCGGACTACGCCGAGCCGCTGTACGACGCCGAGGACCTGCTCGGCATCGTGCCGACCGACCTCAAGGTGCCGTTCGACCCGCGCGAGGTCATCGCCCGCGTCGTCGACGGCTCCGACTTCGACGAGTTCAAGCCGCTCTACGGCTCGTCGCTCGTGACGGGCTGGGCGAGCATCCACGGCTACCCGGTCGGCGTGCTGGCCAACGCCCAAGGCGTGCTGTTCGGCGAGGAGTCGCAGAAGGCCGCGCAGTTCATCCAGCTGGCCAACCAGATCCACACGCCGCTCGTGTTCCTGCACAACACCACCGGCTACATGGTCGGCAAGGAGTACGAGCAGAGCGGCATCATCAAGCACGGCGCGATGATGATCAACGCGGTGTCGAACTCGAAGGTGCCGCACCTGTCCGTCCTCATGGGAGCGTCCTACGGCGCCGGGCACTACGGGATGTGCGGCCGGGCCTACGATCCCCGCTTCCTGTTCGCGTGGCCGAGCGCGAAGTCCGCGGTGATGGGCCCGGCGCAGCTGGCCGGCGTGCTGTCCATCGTGGCCCGCGCGGCGGCGGAAAGCCGCGGCCAGGAGTACAACGAGGAGCACGACAAGGCCATGCGCGCCATGGTGGAAGGCCAGATCGAAGCCGAGTCGATGCCGATGTTCCTCTCCGGCATGCTCTACGACGACGGCATCATCGACCCGCGCGACACCCGCACCGTGCTGGGGCTGAGCCTGTCCGCGATCCACAATGGACCAGTGAAGGGCGCCGAGGGCTTCGGCGTCTTCCGGATGTGAGTGAGCGATGATCCAGAACCTGCTGGTCGCCAACCGCGGCGAGATCGCCCGCCGCGTCTTCCGCACCTGCCGCGACGCCGGGATCGGCACGGTCGCGGTGTTCTCCGACGCCGATGCCGCCGCGCCTCATGCGCTGGAAGCCGACGCGGCCGTCCGGTTGCCCGGCAACGCGCCGTCCGAGACGTACCTACGGGCCGAGCTGCTGGTGAAGGCCGCGGCCGACACCGGCGCCGACGCCGTCCACCCCGGCTACGGCTTCCTGTCCGAGAACGCTGCCTTCGCGCGCGCTGTTGTCGACGCCGGCCTGACCTGGGTCGGCCCGCCGCCGGAGGCCATCGAGACCATGGGCTCCAAAGTGGAGTCCAAGCGGCTGATGGCGGCCGCGGGCGTGCCCGTGCTGTCCGAATTGGACCCGGCGTCGGTCACTTCCGGCGACTTGCCGTTGCTGGTCAAGGCGTCCGCCGGGGGTGGCGGCCGCGGGATGCGCGTGGTCCGGTCGCTCGACGAGCTGGCCGAGGCGGTGGAAGGCGCCAGTGCGGAAGCCGGGTCGGCGTTCGGCGATCCGACCGTCTTCTGCGAGCGGTACCTGGAGACCGGGCGGCACATCGAGGTTCAGGTTCTCGCCGACACCCACGGCACGGTCTGGGCGGTGGGCGAGCGGGAGTGCTCGATCCAGCGGCGGCACCAGAAGGTCGTCGAGGAGGCGCCGTCGCCGTTCGTGGACGCCGCCATGCGCGAGGAGCTGTTCGACGCCGCCCGCAAGGCCGCCAAGGCCATCGACTACGTCGGCGCGGGCACGGTCGAGTTCCTCGCCGGCCCGGACGGCCGGTTCTACTTCCTCGAGATGAACACCCGGCTGCAGGTCGAGCACCCGGTCACCGAGAACGTCACCGGGCTGGACCTGGTCGCGCTGCAGCTGCGGATCGCCGAGGGCGAACGGCTGCCCGCTGACCCGCCGCCGACCGTCGGTCACTCCATCGAGGTCCGGCTCTACGCCGAAGACCCGGCAGCGAACTGGCAGCCGCAGAGCGGCACGCTGCACACCTTCGAAGTGCCCGATGTGGACCGTGAGTTCACGGAAGGCGCCGGATTGCGGCTCGACTCCGGGTTCGTCAGCGGCTCGGTCGTCGGGGTGCACTACGACCCGATGCTGGCCAAGGTGATCACCTGGGCCCCGACCCGCGCCGAAGCCGCCCGCCGGCTCGCCAAGGCCTTGGCGGCGGCGAAGATCCACGGTGTGGTCACCAACCGCGATCTCCTCGTGAACATCCTGCGCCACGACGCCTTCCTGGCCGGTGAGACAGACACCGCGTTCTTCGACCGGCACGGCCTGGACACTCTCGCCGCGCCGCTGGCCACTGTGGACACCGAGCGGCTCTCAGCTCTCGCGGCAGCCCTGGCGGATGCGGCGGGCAACCGGGCGTCGGCGACCACGCAGGGCAGGCTGCCCAGCGGCTGGCGCAACGTCCGCTCGACCGGTCAGCGGAAGGTCTTCTCGATCGCGGACCGCGAGTACGAGGTCGTCTACTCGCTGACGCGCGACGGTTTGAAGGCCGACGGGTTCGAGGCCGGGCTGGTCACCGCCGAGCCCGGCCGGGTGGTCCTGGACGTCGCCGGCGTGCGGCGCGCCTTCGACGTCGCCCGGCACGCCGGAGTGTCCTACGTGGACTCCGCGCTCGGCTCGGTGGCGCTGACGGCGGCGCCGCGGTTCGCCGACCCGGGCGCGGCCCTGGCCGCGGGGTCGCTGGTCGCGCCGATGCCGGGCACGGTCGTCCGGCTCGCCGTGCAGGCCGGGGACCCGGTGAAGGCGGGCGACCCGTTGCTGTGGCTCGAGGCGATGAAGATGGAACACCGGATCGCCGCTCCCGCCGACGGTGTGGTGGCGGAACTGCCGGTGACAGTGGGACAGCAGGTCGAAGTGGGCACGATCCTCGCGGTGGTGGGAGAAGCAGAATGAACGCGATGAACTTCATCGAGCCGGAGGAGCGGATCGCGCTTCGCAAGGCCGTCGCCGAACTCGGTGCCAAGTACGGGCACGAGTACTACGCGCGCAAGGCCCGTGCCGACGAGAAGACCCACGAACTGTGGGACGAAGCCGGCCGGCTGGGCTACCTCGGCGTCAACATCCCCGAGGAGTACGGCGGCGGGGGCGCGGGCATCGCCGATCTCGCCGCGGTGCTCGAAGAGCTGGCCGCCGCGGGCTCGCCGCTGCTGCTGATGGTCGTCTCGCCGGCCATCTGCGGCACCGTGATCTCCCGCTTCGGCACCGAAGAGCAGAAGAAGCAGTGGCTCCCCGGCATCGCCGACGGCAGCAAGCGGATGGTCTTCGCGATCACCGAGCCGGACGCGGGGTCGAACTCGCACAAGATCACCACCACCGCCAAGCGCGATGGCGACGGCTGGGTCCTCAGTGGACGCAAGGTCTACATCTCCGGCGTCGACGAGGCCGACGCGGTGCTCGTCGTCGGCCGGATGGAGGACTCCCGGACCGGCAAGCTCAAGCCCGCGCTGTTCATCCTGCCGACGGGCACCCCCGGCTTCGAGTACACGAAGATCCCGATGGACATCATCGCGCCGGAGAACCAGTTCTCGCTGTTCCTCGACGACGTCAAGCTCCCGGCCGAAGCTCTCGTCGGCGAGGAGGACGCGGCGATCGCGCAGCTGTTCGCCGGCCTGAACCCGGAACGCATCATGGGTGCGTCGTTCTCCCTCGGCATCGCCCGGTACGCGCTTTCCAAAGCCGTCTCCTACGCCAACCAGCGGCAGGTGTGGGGCACGCCGATCGGCGCCCACCAGGGCCTCGCGCACCCGCTTTCCGAAATCAAGATCGAACTCGAACTCGCGAAGCTGATGACGCAGAAGGCGGCGTCGCTCTACGACTCCGGCGACGACTTCGGCGCGGGGGAGTCGGCCAACATGGCGAAGTACGCCGCCGCCGAGGTGGCCATCCGCGCGACCGACCAGGCCGTGCAGACCCACGGCGGCAACGGTCTCGCCACCGAGTACGGCCTCGGCACGCTGGTCACCGCTGTCCGGCTCGGCCGGATCGCGCCGGTCAGCCGCGAGATGGTGCTCAACTTCGTCGGCCAGCACAGCCTCGGCCTCCCGAAGTCCTACTGACTACCGATTCCGAAGCGTCACTTTCTCTAGGAAAGATGCGTCGCCTCACGGAGGTTTCACATGGCTGGATTGACGGGTAGGACCATCATCATGTCCGGCGGCAGCCGCGGCATCGGTGAGGCGATCGCGCTCCGCGCGGCGAAAGACGGCGCGAACGTCGCGCTGCTGGCCAAGACCGCCGAACCGCACCCGAAGCTGCCCGGCACCATCCACACCGCCGCGGAAGCCATCGAGAAGGCCGGCGGGCACGCGCTGCCGATCCTCGGCGACGTCCGCGACGACGACGGGGTCGCGGCGGCCGTGGCCAAGACGGTCGAGCAGTTCGGCGGCATCGACGTCGTGGTGAACAACGCCAGCGCGATCGACCTGACGCCGACCGAGCAGGTCAGCATGAAGCGCTACGACCTCATGCAGGACATCAACGCGCGCGGCACGTTCCTGCTGTCCAAACTGGCCATCCCGCACCTGCGCCAGGGGATGAACCCGCACATCCTGACGTTGTCGCCGCCGATCAGCCTCGACGAGAAGTGGTTCACCGCCGGGCACCTCGCCTACAGCATCGCGAAGTACTCGATGAGCCTGGTGACCGTCGGGCTCGCGGCGGAACTGAAGAAGGACGGCGTCGCGGTCAACTCGCTGTGGCCGCGCACGACCATCGACACGGCGGCGATCCGCAACGTCGTCGGCGCCGAGCTGGCCGACCGCAGTCGGACGCCGGAGATCATGGCCGACGCCGCGTACGCGATCCTCACCAAGCCGAGCCGCGAGGCGACCGGGAACTTCTACCTCGACGACGAGGTGCTGCGGGCCGAAGGCGTCACCGACTTCGCGAAGTACCGCGCCGGCGACACCGCGGAAGAGGACCTGCAGCTCGATTTCTGGGTCGATCCGGCTTGACCGGCGTCCGCGAACCCCAGCAGGAACGCAGCCGCACGACGCGGCGGCGGCTGATCGAGGCCGCGCTCGACGGCTTCGGCGAGCGCGGCTGGCACGGCGTCACGGTGGCCGGGATCGCCGAACGAGCCGGCGTCTCGCGTGGTGCGGCCCAGCACCACTTCCCGACGCGGGAGGACCTCGTCGCGGCGGCGGTCGACCTCCTGGGCGAGGCCCAGATCGACGAGCTGCGTGCCCAGGCCGCGGACCTGCCGAGCGGGGCGTCGCGCATCGAGCGCGTCGTCGAGATGGTGCTGAACCTCTACACCGGGCCGCTGTTCCGCGCGGCGCTGCAGCTGTGGTCGGCGGCGGCGACCGACGAGGCGCTGCGGGACGTGCTGGTGCCGTTGGAGGCGCGCGTCGGGCGCGAGGCGCACCGGGTGACGGTGGAGCTGCTCGGCGTCGACGAGTCCCGGCCGGGCGTGCGCGAACTGGTCCAGGCCACCCTCGACCTCGCTCGGGGCCTGGGCCTGGCCAACCTGCTGACCGACGACACCCGCCGGCGGCGGCAGATCGTCCGGGAGTGGGCCCGGACGCTGGAGCTGCGCCTCGCGGACGGCTGAGCCGCCCGTCAGCCCGCGCGCAAGCGGTCCAGGGCCGCCTGGCTCTGCTCGTCCGCGGCGCGGTAGATCACCAGCAGCTGGTCCGGGTCCTGCAGCGGCCGGAGCGTTTCGAACTGCACGGTGAGCACCCCGGCTTCGGGGTGCCGCATGACCTTGTGCCCGCGGCCGCTGACCTTGACGTCCCGCTCGGCCCACAGGCGCGCGAACTCTTCGTTGCCGTCGGTGAGTTCGGCGATGAGGCCGGTCAGCGCGTCGTCGTCCGGGTGGGCGGCCCACGCGGCGCGCAGGTGGGCGATCCCTTCCCGCACCACGCGTTCGCGGTCGAGGTAGAACTCGCGGACCTGCGGGTGCATCAGGCACAGCCACATCGAATTGCGCTGCGCCGGGGCGAGCGTGTCGAAATCCACCAGCAGCCCGGCCATTTCGTCGTTCCAGGCCAGGATGTCGTAGCGGTGGTTCAGCACCATGGCCGGCAGGGGCGCGAGATCGGTGACCAGCCGGGCCAGCGGCGGCGCCGGGGTGGTGACGAGCTTGTCGGTGTCGCGCGGGCGCTGCCCGGCCAGGTCGAAGAGGTAGGCGCGCTCGTCGGGAGCCAGGCGCAGCGCCCGGGCCAGCGCCTCCACCACGTCCGCGGAGGGCCGCAGCCCGCGGGCCTGTTCCAGCCGCACTACGTAGTCGACGCTGACCCCGGCCAGCTCGGCGACCTCTTCGCGGCGCAGTCCCGGAGTCCGCCGGGCCTGGCGGCGCGACGGCAGGCCGAAGTCCCGCGGGTCCAGGCGTTCGCGCCGGGTCCGCAGGAACGCGCCCAGCTCCACGGTCGGGGTCGTCATGATCGGTGCAACCGCCGGAGTGGGACTCGTGTTCCCAGGATGTTCCTTCCCTTACCCCGGGCGCGCGGCGATCGGAGACTCGCTGTCGACAACGGATCAAAGGAGGACTCCATGGCACTCACCCTGGACAGCTACCGGCTGCTGGGCCGCTCGGGGCTGCGGGTCTCCCCGCTGGCGCTGGGCACGGCGACCTTCGGCACCGAGTGGGGCTGGGGTGCCGGGAAGGCCGAGGCGCGCAAGCTGTTCGACACCTACGTCGAGCGCGGCGGCAACTTCATCGACACCGCCAACACCTACACGGACGGCAGTGCCGAGCGCCAGCTGGGCGAGTTCGCCCGCGACCGCCGCGAAAGCCTGGTGCTGGCCACGAAGTACACGACCCTGCGCCGGCCCGGCGACCCGAACTCCGCGGGCTCGCACCGCAAGAGCCTGTTCGCGTCCGTGGAAGCCAGCCTGACCCGCCTGAACACGGACTACCTCGATCTGCTCTACCTGCACGTGTGGGACTTCGCGACCCCGGTCGAGGAGATCCTGCGCGGCCTGGACGACCTCGTCCGCCAGGGCAAGGTGCTGTACGTCGCGATGTCCAACGCCCCGGCCTGGGAGATCTCGCGCATGCAGGCGATCGCCGACCTGCGCGGCTGGTCGCCGCTGGTCGGGCTGCAGGTCGAGTACAACCTGATCAACCGAGCCGCGGAACGCGACCTGATCCCGATGGCGCGGGCGATGGGGCTGGGGGTGACACCGTTCTCGCCGCTGGCGGGCGGCCTGCTGACCGGCAAGTACCGCGATGCCGCGCCGGAGGCCGGCACCCGCCGCAGCTTCAACGCCGGCCTGGGGATGGTCACCGAACGGAACCTCGCCATCGCCGACGTCGTGACGGAGATCGCCACCGAGCTGGGCCACACCCCCGCGCAGGTCGGGCTGGCGTGGACGCTGCAGAACCCGGGCGTGACGGCCCCGATCATCGGCGCCCGCACGCCCGGGCAGCTGGAGGGCAACCTCGGTGCGCTGGAGGTCGAGTTCACCGAGGCCCAGCTGGTCCGGCTCGACGAGGCCAGTGCGATCGACCTCGGCTACCCGCACGACCTGCTCGCCGGTGACCACATCCGGGCGGTGATGCGCGGCGACCTGAAGCTCGAACCACGCCGGTGACCGCGGGACGCCTGAACCGCTCACCGTGACCGCCGAACCGCTCACCGAGAACCGCGACCCATCGGAACCTCGACCGGCTCCGAAACGTCATAGTGCCGTAAGTAACACAATCGGCCCAATGGGCGAATGACTGGTAGTAGCGATTTTCGAAGGAAGGCAGTCCGGTGTCCGGTTCAGGAGTCGAGCTCACCCACCGCGCGATGGCGATGCTGAAGGCGGTGGCAGCGGGCCGTGCTCAGATGTCGTGCAGCTGCGAGCCCGATCTCTTCATCGACGGATTCGCCTGTTGCGATCAAATGACGGCCCACGCGCTGGCCCACGGCGGCTACCTGCGTCCCGCCGTCGAGGTCGCCGCCGGGCGCGTCACGGCTGAGCTGACCGAAGCCGGCCGTGCCGCGCTGGAGATCACCGCGGCCGCCTGAGCAGCCGCAGGCGCGTTACGGAGCGTCCCGGCTCCGAACACGTGTTCGGTATCCCGTGCGCGATCCCGACCTGGCAGGCTTGAGCCATGGCGGAACCCCCACCACCGGTGGACGACGAGGCGACGGTCTTCCTCCCCAGCGATCTGCGCGGTGCCCACTGGCCGACCCGCGACCCCGACGTCTCCCGGCGGCCCTACGACGAGTTCGCCACCCAGATCGTCGCGCGGCCGCCCGCGTCGCCGGTCTCGGCCGGCCGCGGCGAAGGCGCCGGCTCGTCGCTGGCCCGCTCGAGCGGGCGGATGGCCGTCGCCTCGACCGTCAGCCGGATCACCGGGTTCGTCGCGAAGCTGCTGCTGGCCGCCGTGGTCGGCACCCGGGTCGTCAACGACTCCTTCACCGTCGCGAACACCCTGCCCAACATCGTTTTCGAGCTGCTCTTCGGCGGTGTGCTCGCCAGCGTCGTCGTGCCGCTGCTCGTCCGCTCCCAGGACGACCCGGACGGCGGCCGCGCCTACACCCAGCGGCTGATCACGATGGGGCTGGTGCTGCTCACCGTCGGCACGGCCGTCGCGGTGGCGATCGCGCCGCTGTTCACCTCGCTCTACGTCGACAAATCGTCTCCGACGGCCAATCCGGGGCTCACCACCGCGCTCGCGTACCTGCTGCTGCCGCAGATCCTGTTCTACGGCCTCTTCGCGCTGCTTTCGGCGATCCTCAACGCCCAGAACGTCTTCGGCCCGCCGGCCTGGGCGCCGGTGCTGAACAACGTCGTCGTCACCGCCACGCTCGTCGTGTTCGCCGTCGTGCCGGGGGAGCTGACGCTGGATCCGGTCCGGATGAGCGACCCGAAGCTGCTGGTGCTCGGCCTCGGCACCACGCTCGGCATCGTCGTGCAGGCGCTGGTGCTGATCCCCGCCCTGCGGCGCACCGGTTTCCGGTTCCGCTGGCGCTGGGGCTTCGACCCGCGGATCCGCGAGTTCGGCGGGCTCGCCGCGTGGATCCTCGGCTACGTCGTGGTCAGTCACGTCGGGTTCGTCGTCACCACCCGCGTGCTGACCTACGGGACCAGCGGTGGCGTCACGGCCTACAGCTACGCGTCCCTGCTCTTCCAGCTCCCGTACGGGATCCTCGGCGTCTCGCTGCTGACCGCGCTGATGCCGCGGATGAGCCGCGCCGCCGCGGACGGCGACACGGTTTCGCTCGTCGGCGACCTTTCGCTCGCCTCCCGCATCTCGACGGTCCTGTTCGTGCCGATCTCGGCGGTGCTGGCGGTGGTCGGCACGCCGGTCGGCATCGCGATCTTCACGTGGGGCCGCGGCACCCTCGACGACGCCGAGCGGCTCGGCCAGACCCTGGCCGTCTCCGCGGTCGGGCTGCTGCCCTTCGCGCTGGTCATGTTGCAGCTGCGGGTCTTCTACGCCATGAAGGACGCTCGCACGCCCACGTTGATCATGCTCGTGATGACCGCCGTGAAGATCCCGCTGCTGCTGCTCTGCCGCGGGCTGCTCGACGGCGACCACATGGTCCTCGGGGTGATGCTCGTGAACGGGGCCGGGTTCGTCGTCGGCGCCGTCCTCGGCCAGGTCTGGCTGTGGGTGCGGCTCGGGCACCTGCGCAGCAAGCGGTCCCTGCGGGTCGGGCTGATCACCCTCTCCGCCAGCGCCCTCGGCGTCGGGGCCGCGGTGCTCGCCGGCTACGCCGTGCCCGGCTCGCTCGGCACGATCCCCGCCGCCTGGGTGAAACTGCCGGTCCAGACCTTGCTCGGGATGGCCGTCCCGTTCGGTTTGCTGGCGCTGCTGAAGCTCCCGGAGTTCACGCCCGTGACCCGGCGCGCGGGCGCTCTCCTGCGGCGGCTCTCGCCTCGTTGACGACTACGGCCGGGAGCGTGATCCGGATGTCTCGAACCGGTAACGAGACCGCTGCGATCAGCGCGTTTACATTTGCCGCGCGGCTTTCTACGATCCACGGGATCAGCGATGGGGTGGAGGTCGTGCATGACGCGCAGGGCGCGCAGGCGGCGGGACCGGGTCACGGTCGACGAACTGCTGCACAAGGCCGGGGCGCGGCCGCGCAAACCCGGTTCGCGCTCGGCCGAGGCAGCCGCCCGGCGTGATCCCGAGGACGAGCCGCGCGGTGCGGCCGGCCGGATCGCGCTGGCGTCGGCGGTGATCGTGGTGCTCGGCGGGCTCGTGCTCGTCCTGGCGACGCGGAGCGACCCCGTCCCGGGGTCCACGCGATTCCCGCAGCTGCAGCCGGCCACCGGCGTCCCGACGTCGAGCGTGATCGCCGCGCCTACTCAGACGACGACACCGTCGCCGGTGGTGATGCACGCACGCCAGACACCGACGCCGACCCCCACGCCGACCGTGACGGTCGACCTGCCGCCGTCCCCGACGACGACGGTCACCCTCCCGAAGTTCACCCCGGGCTACCCGGACTACCGGTGCTACCCCTACGGCTGCCGCCGTGACGGCACGCCGGTGCGCTGAGACCGGGAGCGTGTCCGAACGCCAGGAATGAGTCATTCACCGCGCCGGACGCCGGGAATGAGTCATTCACTGCGTTCCGGCTCGCCGAACCCGGTTCCCGGTGACCGGAACGGGTTTCGCCGGCCGGGAACCCGCGAAGACCCCCTCACCGGCCCCGATGCCGGTGAGAGGGTCTTCGACAGCCCCACTACGGGTCTCGCGTCAGCCGGCGTACCCGGCGACGATCTTCGTGAACGCGTACTTGTCCTGCGTGATGCCGCTGCACTCGCCGCCGCCGCTGCAGTCGCGGTTGGTGGCCCAGAACGTGAAGCGGGCCAGGTGGTGGCTCGTGGCGTAGCCGCGGATGGAGTTGAAGTTGGCCACCGTGACCGTCTCGCCCGCGTTGTCGGTCTTGCCGTTCATCGAGGAGAGGCCGCTGTGCCGGTAGGCGGTGTCGTCGTTCCAGCCGAACGTGGTCTTGAGCTGGTTCTTGAGCCCGTCGACCGCGGACTTCGTCAGCGCGGCCATGTCGCCGCCGCTGGAGAAGTCGAACGGCATGACCGACCAGACGTCCACACCCGCGCCGATCGCCTTGGCCTGGTTGATCAGGCGCTGGCCCCACGAATCGGGGCCGGTCGTCGTGGTGCCGATGGTGATGACGACCTTCAGGTTCGGGTTCTTCTGCTTGGTCAGCTTGACCGCGTTGAGGATGCGGTCCTGCACCGTGTTGTTCTGGAACTCGTCGGTGTTCTCGATGTCGAGGTCGATCGCCTTGAGGCCGTAGGCGTCGATCACCTTCTGGTACGCGCCGGCCAGCGCCGACGCCGACGTGCACTTCGAGCCCAGTTTCGTGCCGGACCAGCCGCCGAAGGAGGGGATCACGTCCCCGCCCGCGTTGCGGATGTTCTGGATCATCGTCTTGTCCGAGCCGGTCAGCGAGCGGCTGCCGTCCCACTTCGGGTTGCAGGTGCCGTCGGACAGGACGAACGCGAGGGTAAACGCTTTCACGCCGGTGGCCGACATCGCCGCGGTCGGGCTGGTCTGCCCGCCCCACTGGTACAGGTACGGCGAGGCGAGCACGGGGTCGACCGCGGCCATGGCCTGCGGGGCGAGGCCGACCGCCGTCGCCATCGCGGCTCCGGCGGCGACCGCGAGGGTCACCAGCCGGCGCAGGCGGCTCGACGCTGGTCGGATCGACGATGAACGGTGCAGCATGGGGTCCTCCAAGCGAGCAGGTTGGAGCACCTCCGGTTTGAGGCGGCGGGATCATCCCGGGAGGAGCGCTGTGCCACCACACAGTGGACTAGACCAATGTTGGCTGTCAACCCTCCGAGGGTCGGAAATATGACTCACCGTGCGTACGCGGCTCCTCAGCGTCGGGGACGTGAGATTCCCCTGAAGGCGGAGTGACAGCGCCCCGCATTCCGGCTACTTTGCCGAAATGGTGGGGGATTCGGTCGCCGCCGGCGGGGGACGCCGCCCGGGCCGGTTCCTGCCCGCCGTCGTCCTGCGGCGCTGGGCGCTGCGGCGGTGGGCACTGTGGCGGCTGCCGCGCCGCGGTCAGGTCCTCTACCTCGTCGCGATCGACACGCTCGCCGTCGCCGCCACCGTGCTCGCGGCCCTCCGGTTCCCGCCGCTCGCCACCATGCTGGCGCCGTTCGCGCTGCTCCTGGGCGGGATGCTGGTGTCGGCCGAGCTCGCCCGCGCGGTCGAACGCCACCGCGAGGAGACGCTCCTCGGCCCCGGCGTCGACACCCCGTGGATCTTCGCCGGCGTACTGGTGCTCCGGCCGGGCCTCGCCGTCGCGCTGGTCGTGCTCTCCGCGCTGCACCAGTGGTTCCGGGTCCGCAGAAGACCCGTGTACCGGCAGGTGTTCGGCGCCGCCGCGACGGCGCTGGCCGGCCTCGTCGCCGGCGCGTTCCTCACCGCGACCCGCGTCCGGCCGCTCGGCGAGGTCCTCGACGCCCGCACCGTCGTCCTGCTGACCGTCGCCGGCGTGGTGTTCCTGGCGGTGAACGCCGCGCTCGTGACCGCCGCCGACGGTCCCCGCCGGCCCCGTGAAGCTCTTCCGGGACACGCTTTCGACGCCGCGATGACGGCGTCCGCCCTGCCGCTCGCCTGGGCCGTGCAAGCCGCGCCGCTGCTGGTCCCGCTGCTGGCCGGCGCCACCGTCGTGCTGCACCGCGGCGGGCTGGGCCGCGGCCGCCGCGACCACGTCACCCTCGACCCCGGCACCGGCGTGCTGACCGCGGCGTCGTGGCGCGGCGCCGCCGAAGCCGAGCTGACCCGGCTCGGCCGCCACGGTCCCGGCCAGGCCGTGCTGCTGCTCGACCTCGACCACTTCCGCCAGCTCAACGACCGTTACGGCGTCCGCGTCGGCGACGCCGTCCTGCGCGCGGTCGCCGACACCCTGCGCGACGAAGTCCGCTCGGCCGATCTCGTGGGCCGGTCCGGCGGCGAGGAGTTCGCGGTGCTGCTGCCCGGCACCGGCCGCTTCGACGCGATGGCCATCGCCGAGCGGATCCGGCTGAAGGTCGCCTCGACGCTGGTGGCGTTGAAGGTTTCGGGCGACGGGCCCCAGTTCGTCGGCGTGACGGTGTCGATCGGCGTCGCGGGCTGCGCGGACGGGCTGCTCGCGGACGCACTGCTCGCGGCGGAAGCGGCGGTGCTGCGCGCGAAGGCGGCGGGCCGCAACCGCACGATCTGCGCCGACCCCGACTCGGGCCTCAGGTGACCGTGATCGCGTTCAGCTTCTCCCGCAGGTAGTCCGCCGCGATCACTTCCGGGTACGTCCGCTTGCCCAGCGGCGGCGCCAGTGACGTGATCCGCGCGTCGTAATCGGTCTCGTAGAAGAAGATCAGCGACACGAGGTCCTCGTCGGGGGCCGAAGCGGCCGGGGGCAGGACGCGGTGGCGCGTCGAACGCCACCGGTCGCCCGTCCAGCGGGCCATCAGGTCGCCGATGTTGACCGTGAACGCGTCGGGGTGGAACGGCGCGTCCGCCCACTCGCCGCCGTCCGTGTAGACCTGCAGCCCGCCGACGCCGGCCTGGCGGTCGAGCACCGTCACCGTGCCGAAGTCGGTGTGCGGGCCGATCCGGAACTGCTCCGGTTCGGGCGCGCCGACGTGGGTCATCGGCGGGTACCAGTTGATGTTGAACGTGTACGTCGGCTGCGCGGTGTGGCGCGTGAAGTGGCTCGCGGCCAGGCCGAGCGCCGCGGCGAAGATTTCGAGCAGGTGGTCCGACAGCGCCCGCATCCGGCGCATGTACTCCGTGGCCGTCTCGGCGAGCCCCGGCACCTCGTCCGGCCAGACGTTGGGCTGGAACCAGAACCCGTCGATTTCGGCAACGCCGACGCCGAAGTCGGCGCCTGCCGAGTACGACTCCTTGAGGTCCGGCGGTGTCTCGGTGCCCTCGGCGTAGCCGTTGGCCTCGACGCCCGGCGGCAGCCAGCCGCGGCCGCCGACGGTGACGGCGTAGCGCTGCTTGACGTCCACTGGCAGCGCGAAGAACTCCCGCGCCAGCTCACGCGTCCGGCGGCGCAGGTCGTCCGGCACGCCGTGCCCGGTGACCAGCAGGAAGCCGGACTCGCGCAGCGCGTGGTCGATCTGCCCGGCCACCTCGGCGCGACCTTCGGACGTGCCCGCGAACCACGGTGAGAGGTCCACGAGCGGAACGGTTGACGGCATGCCTGCTCCTCGGTGAAACACTGTCCTATCCGGACTTCTCGACCCCGATGTCCTCGGACCACAGGTCCGGGCGCGCGGCGATGAACTCCGTCATCAGCGCGGTGCACGCGGGATCGTCGAGCAGGGTGATCTCCACGCCGAGTTCCGCGAGCCAGTCGTGCCCGCCGTGGAACGTCGCCGCCTCGCCGATGATGACGCGCCCGATCCCGAACTGACGGACGAGCCCGCTGCAGTACCAGCACGGCGAAAGCGTGGTGACCATGATCGTGTCGCGGTAGTGCGGGCGGCGCCCGGCGTTGCGGAACGCCGAAGTCTCGGCGTGCATCGAGGGGTCGTCGTCCTGCACGCGCCGGTTGTGCCCGCGGCCCAGCAGCGTGCCCGCGGTGTCGAACAGCGCGGCCCCGATCGGCACGCCGCCCTCGGCCTTGCCCAGTTCGGCTTCTTCACGGGCGACGGCGAGCAGGGCGCCAGGGTCGATCGGCATGCGTCACTCTTTCCGCCCGGCGCGGTCCGTGGCAAGGGTTTGACCACCTCAGGTGGATCGCGGACCGGAACTGTCCTCGATGTCTGGCACACTGCGTGCCATGTACGGCACTTCGGAACGCCTGCTCAGGCTGCTTTCCCTGCTGCAGGCGCGGCGCGACTGGCCGGGCGCGGACCTCGCGTCGCGGCTCGAGGTCGACGTCCGCACGATCCGCCGCGACATCGAGCGGCTGCGTTCCCTCGGCTACCCGGTGCACGCGACACCGGGCGTCGCCGGCGGCTACCGGCTCGGCGCGGGTGCCGCGCTGCCGCCGCTGCTGCTGGACGACGACGAGGCCGTCGCGGTCGCGGTCGGCCTGCGCACGGCGGCGAGCGGCACGGTCAGCGGCATCGAGGAGACGTCGGTGCGGGCGCTGGCGAAGCTCGAGCAGGTGCTGCCGGCCCGGTTGCGGCCGCGGGTGGGCGCGTTGCAGGCGGCGACGATGTCGCTGCCGGGCGGCGGCCCGACGGTCGACGCGTCGGTGCTGACCGTGATCGCGTCCGCCTGCCGCGACCACGAGCGGTTGCGGTTCCCCTACGGCGACCGCGCGGGCACGGAGACGGAACGGCAGGTCGAGCCGCTGCGTCTGGTCCACACCGGGCGGCGCTGGTACCTGGTGGCGTTCGACCTGGACCGCGCCGGCTGGCGCACGTTCCGCGTGGACCGCATCACGGGTGTGCCGGCCCCGAGCTTCCGGTTCACGCCGCGCGAACCCCCGGCGGAGGACCTGGCGGCGTACGTGTCGCACCAGATCTCGTCGGCGCCCTACCCGCACCAGTTCGTGCTGCGGGTGGCGGCGCCGGCGTCGGAGCTGTCCCGCCGGATCCCGCCGGCGAGCGGCGCGGTGGAGCCGATCGACGAGCGCAGCTGCCGGGTGCGGACCGGGGCGAACACCCTGGACACGGTCCCGTACTACCTGGCCCAGTGGGGCTACGACTTCGTGGTGGAGGAGGCGCCGCCGGGCCTGGTGGAGCGGCTGCGTGAGGTTGCCGAGCGCTTCGCCCGGGCGGTCGGCTGAAGGGCACCTTCAGCCCACCGTCGCCCGGTCACTTTCGCCGTCGCTCAAGAAGGACGCCACCTCGCGTCCCTCCGCCGCCACCTCGCGGCGTTCGGGTCCGGTCAGCTGCCGCAACGGGCGCACCACCACCTCCGCGGCCGTCACCGTCCAGGTCGCCGAGACCCGGCCGTCCACCAGGACCACCCGCTCGCCCGCGACCGACACCCCGCGGTGGGCGTCGTCGATGACGCGGGTCCGGTCGTCGTAGCCGAGGATCGCGTTGTCGAACGCCGGCAGGAACCGCACCGGGGCCGGCGTGTCCGGGTCGGGGCGGGGCGCGTCCGGCAGGTCGAGCAGCTCCCGGCCCCGCTCGTCGCGGAAGGCCACCAGTTCCTCGCGCACGGCCTTCACCGCCGCCGGCAGCCCGGCCAGGCCGGACCACGCGCGCAGGTCCGCGGTCGCCGCCGGCCCGAACGCGGCCAGGTACCGCTTCACCAGTGCCCGCCCGACCCCGTCGTCCGGGTCGAGCGGGTCGATCTCCCGGCCCAGCCACGCCGCGAGCGGCAGGTTCCGCACCCCGCCTTTGGTGCGCCACAGGCCCCGGGGCGGCAGCTGCGCCACCGGGATCAGCGCGGCGACGAGCATCTCGCCGAGCGGCCGCGGCCCGCACGCGGGCCACCGGTCGGCGACCGCCCGGGCCAGCTCGCCCATCGACCGGGGCTCGCCGTCGGCCAGCACCGCCCGGCCCGCCGCCGCGAGCTCGTCGAGGTCCACCCCTTCGAGCTCACGGCGGTAGGTGCCGAGGACGCGCTGGCGCAGCATGGCGTCGAACCGCGCCCGCCACGCGAGGACGTCCTCGGCGGTGAGCAGGTGGACGGTCCGGCGCATCAGGTGCGTCCGCACCAGGCGCCGCCCGGTGAGCAGGTCCGACAACGCGGCCGGGTCGAACGCGCGCAGCCGCGACCACAGCCCGGTGAACGGCTCCTGCGGCTCCTGCGCTTGGAGGCCGCCGAGGTGCGCGACGGCGTCGTGCACCGGCAGCGCGGCGCGCTCGAGCAGCAGCTGCCGGGCGAGCGTCGCGCGGTTGAGCGCCCGGGTGTCCAGCACCGTCACGTCGGCTTCCGGCCGTCGAGCGTCTCGCGGAGGAGGTGGGTCATGGGAACCACCATGTCAGGAGTAGCGGACAGGATGTGTCCGCTACTCGGGACAAGATCGAATTGGCTTTTCGCGTGGCCGACCGACCGCTTAGTCTGTGATCGGCGTCTCAGGCTGGGACGCGCCGAGCATCCGCAGCACGAGCCCGCCGTACTCCTTGCCGAGCGCGGTGGGCGTCTGACGCGCGCGTTCGGTGTACCAGCGAGCGACGTCGACGCCGAGGGAGAGCACGGCGCGGGCCGAGATGTGCGCGTCGGAAACGGTGAAGACGCCGGATTCGGCGCCCTCCGCGATGACCTCGCGGACGATCCGCTCGATGCGCCGCCGCAGCTCGGCGACGACCTCGAACTCCTGCTCGGGCAGGGCCTGCAGCTCGTACTGCACGACCCGGGCGACGGTGTGGCGCCGCGCGTGCCAGGCGACGAAGTCCTCGACGATGAGGCGGATCCGTTCGACCGGATCGGACGCCTTCGCGACGACGTTCTCCACCAGGGCGAGCGTCTGCTCGTGCCCGTACCGGCTGATGGCGAACAGCAGCGCGGCCTTGGACGGGAAGTGCACGTAGAGGGCGGCGGGACTCATCCCGGCGGCACCGGCGATGTCCCGCGTGGTGGTGGCGTGGTAGCCGCGCTTGGCGAAGGCTTCCACCCCGGCCAGCATCAGCCGCCGCGCGGTCTCGGGCTGCACATCCGGCCACAGTTCGGCCGACAGCGACATCGTCATCCGGTGATCCTCCCAGACCGCACCGCCCGGGATGGCCGGCTCCGGTCGCGTCCAGTCTAAGTGAGCGCTTTGTCCAGAAGGCTGGGGACGGATTCCCGAAATGGGGAGGTCATGCCAGGCAGGCTAGCCTCCGACGGTCGGAGCAGTGCCGGTGCCGGTCTGTGCGATGACGACGCCGACCAACCCGGTGATCAGCAGCGGTCACCGCGCCAGGGTTTCTGTCCGGCCGCCCGGCGCAGTCCGGACTTGAGCTTGCGCCCCAGGAACAACGCCGGCCAGGCCGCCGCGACGCCGGCCCCGAGCGGGATACCGCTCTGCCAGGCGGGCGCGCCGAGCGCCGCCGGCTGGGCGCCTTCTTGCGGGTTGTGGTCGGTGATCCCGCCCCACCGGCCCGGCGGCAGGACGATGATCCGCGCCTTGCCGATGATGTTGTCCACCGGGACCGCGCCGTTCACGCCGCCGCCACCCTGGAACCGGGAGTCTCTGGAGTTGTTGCGGTTGTCGCCCATGACCCAGACCGTCCCGGCGGGGACCTTGACCGGGTCGAAGGGCTGCTCCGTCTGGTTGGACGGGTCGTTCCAGTGGACGTACGGCTCGTCGAGTCCCTTGCCGTCCACGACGACCCGGCCGTGGGTGTCGCAGCACTGGACCGTCTGGCCGCCGGTCGCGATCACGCGCTTGACGAAGTCGCGCTCGTCCGGCGGGGCGAACCCGACCAGCGAACCGAGACCACGCAGGCCCTCGGCGACGATGTTGCTCGACTCCTGCGGCGGGATCTCGTTGTCCCACGCCGGCGGGCCTTTGAACACGATCACGTCGCCCGGGGAGGGTTCGGTGAAGTCGTAGGTGACGCGGTCGACCAGGATCCGGTCGCCGGTGCACCCGGGGCACCCGTGCAGGGTGGCTTCCATGGATCCCGAGGGGATCATGAAGACCTTCGCGAGGAATGTCTGGATCAGGATCGTGAGCACCAGGGCGATCACGAGCAGGATCGGCAGTTCCTTCCAGAACGACCGTTTCTTGGCGGGTTTGGCTCGCCGCCGCCGGGATCCCCCGCGCTCCTCGGAGCGGGACCGCCTGGGCTGGTCCTCCTCGGAGCGATCGGGGTCATCCTCGGAAGCGTTCTGGGACACGGGTTCGGCCACGTCGCCAAGCTACCGGTAACCGGGTAGTGGCTCAGTTGGCCGAGCGGGCGTAGGCGGCTATGTCGTCGGGCCGGCCCGTGCCGGGAG
Source organism: Amycolatopsis sp. NPDC051106 (assembly GCF_040682775.1). Taxonomy (NCBI): domain Bacteria; kingdom Bacillati; phylum Actinomycetota; class Actinomycetes; order Pseudonocardiales; family Pseudonocardiaceae; genus Amycolatopsis; species Amycolatopsis sp. NPDC051106. The sequence goes on from NZ_JBFBBQ010000017.1 coordinate 103,751, forward strand.
TGATCTGCGAGAGGGCCTTGGCCACGCTTGACACATTAACAAAGTTCAGGCACTGTGGGCGACAGTGGGTCTTAACTTAGTTCAGGAGCGTATGTGGTGCAGCACCCGGCGAAGCGACCGGTTGTGGCGCTCTGCGCCTGCTCGGCCGAAGTCAAGCGGATGTACGTGACGCCGCAGGCACGCGGCACCGGAGTGGCCACCCGTATCCTCCGGGCACTGGAGGACCATGCCCGACGGCACGGGATCAGTGCGCTTGTGCTGTCGACCGGCGTGAAGCAGCCCGACGCGATCCGGTTCTACGAACGCGAGGGCTACCAACGGTTCGACGGATATGGGCCGTACGTCGGTGAGCCGCTGGCCAGGTGCTTCACCCGTCAGCTCCGCTGAAGGGCCTGCGAGGCACCGTTCAGCGGAATGCCCGGTACAACGAGAGGTGTTCAGTGGATCGATTCGACGTGCATGTCGGCGGAACGAAAATCGCCTACCTGAAAAGCCCGGCCGACGACGACGCTCGGGCGGTTGTGTTCGTGCACGGCAATTCCTCGTCAGCCGGCACGTGGCTCCCGCTTCTGACCGGTGATTTCGGACGGCGGTTCCGCTGCTTCGCGCTGGATTTGCCGGGGCATGGGCACTCCGGCCCGGCTCGTGATCTTGCCGATTACTCACTGCCGGGATACGTGGCCGTACTCACCGGTTTCATGCGGGAGCTCGAGATCGCCGATGCGGTCGTCGTCGGTTGGAGTCTGGGCGGGCAGATCGCCATGGAGGCAGCGCCCGAGCTGCCCGATGCGGCCGGCTTCGTCGTTTTCGGTGCTCCGCCTGTCGCGACGCCGGCACAACTGGCAGAGGCGTTCTTGCCGAGCCCGGCCATGGCCGCGCTGTTCAGCGACCAGGTCTCCGAGCCCGAGGCGAAGTCGGTCGCCGGGTGCTTCGTCGCGGCCGGCTCGTCGTTCGATGTCGGAGGGTTCGTCTCCGACATTCTCGGCACGGACGGTGCGGCCCGCGCGGGACTCGGAGCCAGCCTCGGCGCGGGCCGTTTCGCGGATGAGATCGCGATCGTTTCGGCTCTGGAGCAACCTCTGGCTGTCGTGCACGGCGAGGCCGAACAACTGGTGAGCCTCGCTTACCTGCGCAAGCTGGACTTTCCCGCGCTGTGGCGTGGCGAGGTGCAGGTGATTCCCGGTGTCGGCCACGCATTGCACCAGGAGGCACCGCAAAAGTTCGCCGCCCTGTTGAGAGAGTTCGTCGGTGAGGCTGTTCAGTTCGGGTGACACGCGACCGGCCGGGCACAAGCTGGTTTTACCCGGTCGCCCCCGGAGCCGGGGCCGACGCGCGGAAGGTGCGCCGGTAGGTCGACGGCGCGACCCCCGCCTCCGCCGCCAGGTGCCGACGTAGCGACGTGGCGGTGGCGAAGCCGACCTCGTGGGCGACGCGGTCCACCGGGAGGTCGCTGGACTCCAGCAGGTGCCGCGCCCGCCGCAGGCGGTGCTGGGTCAGCCAGCGACCGGGACTCATGCCGGTCTCCTCCCGGAAGCGCCGGGCGAAGGTGCGGGTGCTCATCGCCGCGTGGGTGGCCAGTTCTTTCAGCGACAGCGGCGTTTCGAGGCGCTGCAGCGCCCAGTCACGCGTCGGCCCGGTGCCGGTCGCGCTCGCCGGCGGCACGTGCTGTTCGATGTACTGCGCCTGCCCGCCGTCCCGGTACGGTGCCGTGACGCACTGGCGGGCGACCTGGTTGGCCACCTCGCTGCCGTGGTCCTGGCGCACCAGGTGCAGGCAGACGTCGATCCCACTCGCCGCCCCGGCCGAGGTCAGCACGTCGCCGTCGTCGACGAACAGCACGCCGGCATCGAGCTCGACCCGCGGGAACAGGTCCCGGAAGCAGTCGGCCAGCGCCCAGTGGGTGGTGGCCCGCCGCCCGTCCAGCAGACCGGCCGCCGCCAGCAGGAAGGCACCGGTGCAGATGGACACCAGCCGGGTCCCGGGGCGCACGCGGGACAGGGCCGCGACGGCCCGCGGGTCCGGGGCGGCGGCCGAGGCGGGGGAGAGCGCGTACGGCGGGATGACGAGGGTGTCCGCCTCGGGCAGTACCTCGGGACCGTGCCCGGGCGTGACGGTCAGGTCCGCGTCGGTGCGCACGGGCTGCCCGTCCACGCCGGCGGTCACTACCTCGTAGCGGCCACCGGCCGATCCCAGGACTCGGTGCGGGATACCGAGTTCGAAGGGGTAGACGCCGTCGAGGGCGAGGACGACGACTTTGTGGGCGGCAGAGTCGGAGGGCATGGCAAGAACGTATCGGAAGATGACCTTCTTGCCATCGTCCCGGATCGGGGCACCCGCCCAGGATGACGACATGACTTCGACAGACACCGCCGGACACCCCGGCTCCACGAGCACCCCGACGATGCTCGCCCTGCACCAAACCGCTCTTGGTGGCCCCGAGGTCCTGCGGCTGACCGAACTCGCGCGGCCCGCGCCCGGCCCGGGAGAGATCCTGGTCGCCGTACACGCGGCCGGACTCAACCCCACGGACTTCAAACACCGCGCTCACCCCATTTTCCTGCCGCCACCGCCGATGACGCTGGGGTGGGACGTCTCCGGCACCGTGGTGGAGACCGGTGTCGGCGTCACCCTGTTCCGGGCTGGTGACGAGGTGTTCGGCATGCTGCCTTACCCCCACGGCGCCGGTGCCCACGCGGAGTACGTGACCGGTCCCACCCGCGCCTTCACGGCCAAGCCCGCCGGGATCGGCCACGTCCAGGCGGCCGCGCTGCCGCTGGCCGCGCTCACCGCCTGGCAGGCGCTCGTCGACACCGCGGACCTGCGGGCGGGGCAACGGGTGCTGATCCACGCCGCGGCCGGCGGTGTCGGTCATCTCGCGGTGCAGATCGCCAAGGGGCGCGGCGCGCACGTCACCGGGACCGCGAGTGCCGCCAAACACGACTTCCTGCGCGAGATCGGCGTGGATGCCTGCATCGACTACCGCAGTGAGGACTTCACCGACACCGGACAGCGGTATGACGTCGTCCTCGACGCCCTCGGCGGCGAAACCGCGACCCGTTCGGTGGGTGTGCTCCGTCCCGGTGGGGTCCTGGTGTCCCTGGTGCCGGTCGCCGAAGACACCCAGGCCGCCGCGGAGAAGGCGCAGGTCCGCGCCGTGACCCTGCTCGTCGAGCACGATCAGGCCGGAATCCGCGCTGTAGCCCGGCTCGCTGACCGGGGAAAGCTCCGTGCGCGGGTCTCCGGCACCTTCCCCCTCGCCGAAGGCGCCCGGGCTCACGCCCTGGGAGAGACCGGCCACACCACGGGCAAACTGGTCATCACCGTGCGCTGACGCCGAGGTTCTTCGCCGGTCCGTCCTCGGCGCCGGCCGTCCGCAGCAGCACCTTGATGGGTGCGTCGGCGGCCTGCGCGAGCTCGAACGCCTCCGCGACCGACTCCAGCGGCAGCACCGCGACGGGGAGCCGGTCGAGGCCGAGCTCGTCGCCGGCCAGGAGCGAGACCGCCTCGGCGAAGTCACGGCGGCTGTACACCCGGGCGCCGATGATCCGCTGCTCGGCGAAGCAGAGGGCCCGCAGGTCGACGGGCGGGGGCGTCTTGTAGACCGCCACCAGCACGATCGAGCCGGTCTCGCGCGCGGCGGCCGGGAGGACCGCGGCGACCGCGGGGTGGCCGGCCGCGTCGAACACGACGTCCGCGCCCTCACCGTCGTTCGTCGAACGGAACCAGGCCACCGGGTCGAGGCAGGCGGGTGCGATCTCGAAGCCGCACCGTTCGGCCGTGGCCCGCCGGGCGGGTTTCGGCTCGACGACGACGACCCGCGCCGCACCGTTTCGCCGGGCGACCAGGGCGGTGAGGATGCCGATCGGCCCGCCGCCGAAGACGAGGACCGTCGCCCCGGCGGCCGGCTCGGCCCGGCCGACCGCGTGCACGGCGACGGCGAGCGGCTCGGCCCACGCCGCCAGCCGGGCCTCGACCCGCGGGGCGACGGGCAGGACCCGGTCGACGGGCACCGCGACGAACTCGGCCAGCCCACCCGGGGCGTCGATTCCGTACAGCTCCAGGTTGCGGCACACGTGCCGGGCCCCGTCGCGGCAGGCCCGGCAGCGATCGCAGGCGATCAGCGGCTCGACGGCCACCCGGGTGCCGGCGGGCGGGCCGCCGCCCGCTGACGGCCGCTCGACCGTCCCGACGATCTCGTGCCCGAGGATCAGCGGCGCCTCGGCACGGGGATGGGCGCCGGCGAGGATCGCCAGGTCGGTCCCGCAGATCCCGCCGTACTCGACGCGGACCAGGACATCGCCGTCCTTCGCCAGGGGACGCTCGACGTCGCGCACGGCCACCGCGCCCGGCCCGGTCCACACCGCGGCCCGCATCAGGGCCGGGCGCACCGGCTCAGCGCCGGAACTGGTCGACATAGCCGGCTCCGAGGCCGTTGGCCGCGTAGTGGGCACGGCACATGTCCAGCTTGGTGAAGGCGTCCTCGTAGCCGATCTGCACGCCGTCGTCGTCGAGGTAGATCATCGCGCCGCTGATGTTGAAGAACGTGATCATCTCGGTGCAGTGCTCCGGAACCCGGAGGGTGTGGATCTCGCCGGGCGGCTCGTAGACGAACCCGCCCTCGCGCGCGGTCCACTCGTGCTCGTCGTACTTCCACTCGCCCTTGAGCACGTAGCCGACGACGATGCCGGGATGGCGGTGCCGGGACACGATGCCCGACCTCGTCACCTTGAGCAGGTTGCACCACTGGCCGGTCACGGTGTTGATGAAGAGGGGCCGGAAGAAGACGCCGGGTGCCTGGGGAACCCAGACCCGGTCGTCGTCCGGGACGGCGCCGACGGCGATCTCGAGGGGGATGTCGGTCGAGACGGTGATCGGGTGCATGGCGGGACCTCCTAGTAGCGGTGGGAGCCGACGGCCCCGGGGAACTCCGGTTCGGACTTGCCGCGCACCGCGGCGATGCCTGCCTCGGCGTCGGGGAGGGTCATGCTGTGCGCCTCCATGTAGAGCGAGTGCTCGAAGATCCCGATGTTGTGCAGGTACCAGTCGTTCAGCGCCGCCTTGGTGGCCTGGATGGCGAACTGCGGACCCCGGGCGAGCCGCACCGCGATGTCGTTCGCGGTGGGCATCAGCTCCTCGTGGGGCACGCACTTACCCACCAGCCCGATCTCGGCGGCCTCCCGGCCGTCGATCCGGTCGCACAGCAGCAGGTGGTACTTCGAGCGGGCCAGCCCGATCGCCAGCGGCCAGACGAGCGCGGCGTGGTCGCCGGCGACGAGGCCCAGCTTGATGTGGCCGTCCATGAGGATCGCCCGCTCGCTGGCGATGCTGATGTCGGCGAGCAGCGCGATGGCCAGGCCACCGCCGACCGCGACCCCGTTGATCGCGGAGACGATCGGCTTCCGGCAGGCGATCATGTTGCGCACCAGCGCCCGGCCGTCGCGGGTGTCGACGCCCGCGGGACCGTTGCCCGCATCGAGGTCACCACCCGCGCTGAACGCCCGGCCCGCCCCGGTGATCAGGGCGACGTTCATGTCGGGGTCGTCGTCGAACTCCCGCCAGATCCGCCCCTGCTCGCCGTGCCCGATCTCGCCGGACGCGTTCAGCTTCTCCGGCCGGTTCATGGTGATGCGCAGGACCCGGTCGGCACCGGGCTCGACCTTGAGGAATTCGTAGTCGTCGTACATCTGCTGCTTCCCGTCGTCGATGGAGAGGTGCCTTACGTCGCGACCGCGGCGATCGCCTCGGCGAACACGTCCGGTGCTTCCACGGGCACGAAGTGGCCGGACCCCGGCACGGGCACCACCGTCACGTCCGAGAAGAACGCGTCGAGCCGGTCGGACCACGTGCGGGGGAAGAGCGGGTCGTGGTCCGGCCACAGGAACGTCGTCGGGACGGCGACCCGGTCGGCGGGATCCGGCTCGGTCTCGGCGAGCGCGCGGGCGACCAGTCCGCTCCCGGCGCGGTACCAGCCGATCGACGCGACGAACGCCCCGGGAGCGCCGTAGGCGGCGGCGAGGTGGTCGAGCCGCTCGTCGTCGACGGTGTGGTCCGGGCCGGACCAGTGCGACCAGAAGTGCTTCAGGTAGGCGCGGGCGCGGCGCACGTCGCCGTCGATCAGTTCGCGGGCGAGTTCGAGCTGGTGGAACGACTGGTACCAGAACTCGCGAATCGGCTCTTCGGCGAGGACCCGTCGTCCCGCACCCGGAGCCGGCGGGGTGATCACCAGGGCGCGCACCAGGTCCGGCCGGTCGACGGCGAGCTGGAGGCCGACGCGGCCGCCGATGTCGTAACCACCGACCACGGCCGCCGAGATCCCCAGCTCGTCGAGCAGCCCGGCCACGCTCTTCGCTTGGCCGGGTGCGCCGTAGTACCCGGCGGGATCCCGGTCGTGCTTGTCGGACTCCCCGAACCCCCGCAGGTCGGGTACGACGACGTCGTGGCCGAGGCCGGCGAGGCGGGCGGCCACGGCCGCGTGGTCGGTCCGGTCACCCGGCCAGCCGTGCACCAGCAGGACGGGAGAGCCGGCCGGGTCACCATGCCGGTCGTAGGCGAGGCGGAAGCCGTCTGTGGGCTGGGACAGCATCATCGTCCGGTCGATTCGCTCAGCGTGACGTGACGGCCGGGGAGCTCGGCCAGCTCCGCGACCCCGAGCAGGCGGAGCGTGCGGGTCAGCTCGGTGCGCAGGATGCTCAACGCCCGGTCCACGCCGCGCTCGCCGCCCGCCATAAGCCCGTAGAGGTAGGCCCGGCCCACCAGGACGCCGTCCGCCCCGAGGGCGATCGCCGCGGCGATGTCCGCGCCGGACCGGACGCCGCCGTCGACGAAGACCTCGACCCGGTCGCCGACGGCCGCGCGAACCTCCGGCAGCACCCGCAACGGCGTCGCCGCCCGGTCCAGCTGCCGCCCGCCGTGGTTGGAGACGACCACGGCGTCGGCTCCGGCCTCGACCACCTTGCGGGCGTCCTCGACGGTCTGGATCCCTTTCACCACCAGCGAATGGGGCCAGGCGGCACGCAGCCAGTGGAGGTCGTCGATGCCCGCGCTGGGGTCGAACAAGCTGTCGGCGAGCTCGGCGGCCGTGCCCTTCCAGGAGCCGAACGAGGCGAACTTCAGCGGGTCGGTGGTCAGCAGATTCGCCCACCAGCGCGGATGGAGCGCGATGTCGGCGAGCGTTCGGGGGCCGAGCATCGGTGGGATGGTGAGGCCGTTGCGCATGTCCCGCAGCCGGGCGCCCGAAACCGGGGTGTCGACGGTCAGCACCAGGGTGTCGTAGCCGGCGGCCAGTGCTCGTTCGACGAGGTCTTTCCCCGCCGCCCGATCGCGCCAGAGGTACAGCTGGAACCATTTCCGGCCAAGGGGTTCGGCAGCGGCGAGGTCCTCGACGGAGGTCGTGCCCATTGTGGACAGCGTGTAGGGGATGCCCGCCCGGGCGGCGGCGCGGGCCACGGCCACCTCCCCTTCGTGGTGCATCATCCTGGTGTACCCCGTCGGCGCGAGCACGACGGGAAGCTCCGACTTCTTGCCGAGCAGAACGCGGTCGAGCGCGACCCGGGAGACGTCGCGCAACACCGCCGGGTGGAAGTGGACGTCCCGGTAGGCAGCCCGCGCACGGGCCATGCTGACCTCCGACTCGGCGCCGCCGTCGACGTAGTCGAACACGGCGCGGGGAACGCGCCGCCAGGCGATCGCGCGGAGGTCCCCGAGGGTGTGAGCGCGGGCGAGGCGGTGCTCCGTCGTCGGCGGGGCGAAGGCTCGCAGGTCGATCACCTCGGTCAGGTCTGACCACTGTGGACGACGACGCCGTCGGATCGGCTCGGTTGGCATGGTGGTCTCCTTCGGGGTTCGGCGGCGGCGTCAGATGTGCCGGTCGACGCCACGCCAGTACGGCTCGCGCACGCGGTTCTTGAGCACTTTCCCGTTCGGGCTGCGCGGAAGTTCCCGGACGAGGTCGATGCGCTTCGGAGCCCGGATGCCACCCAGCCGTTCGCGGCACCAGGCGAGCAGCTCCTCGGGGGTGGCGTCGGCCTCCGGCCGCAGCTCCACCACGCCGGTCACCGCTTCGCCCCAGTCCGGATGCGGAATGCCGACGACGGCGCAGTCACCCACCGCCGGATGGCTCCACAGGACCTGTTCCACCTCGCTCGGGTAGACGTTGAACCCACCCGAAATGATCAGGTCCTTCTTCCGGTCGGTGATGTACAAGTAGCCGTCGTCGTCGAGGTGGCCGATGTCGCCGGTGTGCAGCCAGCCGTCGACCACCGTCTCGGCCGTCTGCTCGGGCTGGGCGTAGTAGCCCGCCATGACCGTGTCCCCCCGCACGCAGATCTCGCCCGCCGTCCCCCGGGGCACGACATCGCCCTTGCCGTCGCGGATCTCGAAGGACAGGAGCGGGGTCGGCCGGCCGCACGAAGCGAGCCGGGTCTCGTTGAGGCTGCCGTCCGATTCGAAGAGTTCCGCGCAGCGCATCAACGAAATCGTTCCCGGCGACTCCGTCTGGCCGTATGCGGCCGTCATCACCGGCCCGTAGACGTCGATGGCCTGCCTGAGCCGCTCGACCGACATCGGGGCGGAGGCGTAGATCAGGTAGCGCAGCGACGAGAAGTCGCGTTCCTGGCCCGCCAGGTGGTCGAGCCAGCGGTAGATCACCGTCGGGGGCAGGAACATCTCGGTGATCCCGTACTGCTCGATCACGTCGGCGAGCACCGTGTGGTCGGCCTTCTCCAGTACCACGACCGTGCCACCCCGTGCGGTCGCCGGCAGGCTGAGGAGCCCGCTGGTGTGGGTCATCGGCGCCGCCGCGAGGTTGACGATCGGCTGGTGAGCCTCGTAGTTCAGCAGCATCAGCAGGTGCGCGGTGGACGTGTGGAAGTTGCGGTGGCTGCTCATCACGCCCTTGGGCCTGCCCGTTGTCCCACCGGTCGGCGAAATCGCGACGATGTCGTCGATCGCGGTGTGCACCTCCGGGGGTTCGGCCGGGCAGGCGGCGCACCAGCGGTGCAGTTCGGGGCCGTCCGCCGGCTCCCGGTCGAGGCAGACGGCCAGCCGGAGCGCAGGCGACTTGGCCCGGAGCGACTCCACCACGCTTGCCATGGACGAGTGGTAGAAGATGGCTTCACAGTCGAAGGCCGCGGCGAGCTCCGCCGTCTCGTCCGGCGGCATGGCGGGGTTCAGCGGCACCCACACCATCCCGGCGCGCCAGCTGCCGAGCACGCAGATCCAGGCTTCCGGGTGGTTCGGCGACAGGACAGCGACCTTCGCGCCCGGCTTCAGCGCGGTGCTCAACCCCTGTGCCACCCGGCAGGACAGGGCGTACGCCTCGCGGTAGGTCCACTGGCGGTCGCCCATGATGTACGCCGGACCTTCAGGGTTCTGGCGAAACCCTCGATCGAAGAACTCGGTGATCCTCACACCTGACGTCCCTTCGCTGTGGCGGGGTGCGCTGTGCACCGACGTCTCGATCGTCCAATGTGGCCGCCACCGCTGCTACGGCGAGCGCCCCAACCGTCGGCGGCGACGATTGGACGTCGCTACAACGTCTGGCACACTGCGGTGACAGGAGGCCGGTTTGAAGCAACCAGCATTGCGCGCCGATGTCGCCGCGCAATCGTTCCGCGACGCCGTGGCAAGGCTGATGGACGATGTCGGCGAACTCGTCGCGCGAACGGTCGAGGACGGCGACGAGCAACGGCCGCCCTACGCGGTGGTGCCGCGAAGCGCCATCGAGGCGTCGGTCCGGATGAACCTCGAGACCGTGCGCAACTCACTGCTCGCCGGCTCGCCCGTCGTCGACGACCGTGATGTGGAGGCGCTGACCATCCGGGTCGACGAGCGCCTCGGGCAGGGCCTCGGGGTCGAGGACGGGATCCAGGGCTGGCGCAAGTCCATCAGCGTCATCCAGGAACGGTTCCTCGAGATCGCGGCCGAACAAGGCGTCGACGCCGTCGTGGTGCTCGATGCCGTTCGCGTGCTCTGGCAGCTGAGCGACCTGATGACGAACCAGATGGCCGCGCTCTTCCGGAGCCGGCAGCTCACCGGCGCCCTGCGGCGTTCCCAGCTGCGCGCCGAGTTCCTCGAGAAGGTCCTCGCCGGGAGGCTGCCGGCTTCCGAGGTGCACGCGCGGGCGGAGGAGCTCGGCCTGGACACCACCATCGACTACCTGACGGTGAAAGCCGGCACCGCGCAGGGCGCGTCGGTGGAGGCCCTGCGACGTCGCCTGGAATCGCGGGCGGGCGACCTGGTCGTGGTCGCCGACGGGTACTGCTTCGGATTGCTGTCCGGTCCCGTCGACGTACTGGCACCCGAGGACGTCGTCGCGCTCGGCCCCGCGGCACCGTTGCCCGAGGCCGCAGCCTCGTTCGACCTGGCGGAACGCGTCTACGACTGGATGGGGCGACACGGCGTTCGCGGCCGGCGCAGGATCGAGGATATCGGCTGGCGGCTCGCGGTGGACTGGGACGAGGCCGTCACCTCACTCCTGCTTCGCCGCTACCGGGCGCCGCTCGACTCGATGGGCGAGTTCGGCGCGCTCATCTGGCGCAGCATCCGCGCCTACGTGAGCGCGGACAAGAACGTGGCTCGCGCGGCCGAGGCACTGGTCGTCCACCAGAACACCCTCCGCTACCGGCTCGCGCGCTTCACGGAGATCACCGGGGCGAACCTGGATTCCACCGATACGTTGCTCGAAGTGGCCTGGGCCCTCGCTGCGGACCCGGACGAGCCGGCCTGAACCGCCCGGGTCCGCCCGCCGTCACGGCTTCGCGTCGTCGGCCCCGACGGCGACGGGTTGATCCGTCGCGGCGGCCACTCTCGCCCGTGCCGTGCGCCGGACGATCGCCGCGGCGCACCAGCCGGACAGCAGGACGACCACCGAGAGGCCGATGCTGAGCAGCGTCGGGCCGTTCGGCAACGTCGCGACCAGGGTGGCGGCGAACGGCGTCAGACCGCCGATGACGACCCCGAGCTGCATTCCCAGCGACACGCCCGAATAGCTGACCTTCGTGGCGAAGGCCTCGGCGAGCATCACGGGGTACACGCCGGTGATGACGGCCCAGCCGATGCCGAAGAGCAGCAGGTAAGCGCAGATCACCAGCGCGGGGGAGCCGCTCCCGATCATGGGGAAGAAGAACAGCACGGAGATCGCGATGACCACCGCGCCCGCGAGGTACGTGGGCAGCCTGCCGAAACGGTCGGACAGGGCGCCCGCGGCGGGGACGAGGGCCAGGTGCAGCGCGCCGCTGAGGATGATCCCGAGCAACGGCAACGAGGCGGGGACCCCGTGCTCGCGTGCGTAGGCCAGGCTGTACACGACGGTGATGTACGAGGCCACCGCCTGGCCTGCCTGCACGCCGCCGGCCAGCAGGATCTGGACCGGGTGGGTGCGGAGGACCTCGCGGAGCGGGGAGGCCGGCACCTGGTCGTTCGCCTTGTTCCGCTCGAAGTCCGGGGTTTCGGCCAGCCCGGACCTGATCAGGAGTCCGATGAGGACCAGGAGACCGCCCGCCCAGAACGGGATGCGCCAGCCCCACGCCTGCACCGCCGCGGGGTCCATCATGTTGCTGACGGCGAGGAACGCGAGGTTGCCGAGGACCAGGCCGACGGACACGCCCGTTCCTGGAAGTGACGCGAACAGCCCTCGGCGCCCCTCGGTGGCGTGCTCGGCGACGAGCAGGACTGCCCCGGCTTGTTCGCCGGCGAAGGCGAACCCCTGAGCGAGCCGGAGCACGACGAGCAGCGCCGCTCCCCAGTAGCCGATCGAGCCGTGTCCGGGCAGGCAGCCGATCAGCACGGTCGACACACCCATGATGAGCATCGTCATGACGAGGACGTTCTTGCGCCCGAGCCGGTCACCGAGGTGGCCGAAGACGATCCCGCCGAGCGGGCGGGCGAGGAAGCCGACGCCGAAGGTGCCGAACGACGCCAGCGCACCCAGCGTCGGATCGACGGAGGGGAAGAAGACCGGTCCGAAGACCAGGGCCGAGGCCAGCCCGTAGATGGCGAAGTCGTAGTACTCGAGGATCGACCCACCCAAGCTCGCGGCGGCCGCCCGCCGCGTTTGCTTCAGAGCCGGGGCGGGGGATGTCCCTCGCTGATCTGTTGCCATGACCGTACTCCTTTGTGCGGATGGGCGGAGGTCGTGCGGGACGGCCTCGGAACTACTGCTTCTCGGCGGTGACCCGGATGACGACCTTCCCGACGACGGTGCCGGTGGACAGGGAGCCTTGGGCCGCCTCGGTCTGGTGCCAGGGGACGACCCGGTCGATGACCGGGCGCAGGGTCGTGAGGTCCAGGTCCCGGACCTGCTGGTAGAGCTCGGCCAGCTCGGCCGGGGTGCGGGTGCGGAACGTGACCCCGCGGAGGGTGAGCTGCTTCAGCGAGAACGCCTCCAGATCCGCCGTCGCCTCCGCACCCGCGGCCCGCCCGACGTTGACGATCCGGCCTTTGGTCGCCGCCGCGGCGACCAGGCCGGGGAAGTAGCTCCCGCCGACGTGGTCCACGGCGACGTGGGCGCCGGTCCCCCCGGTCGCGTCGAGCACGCGGTCCGCGAAGCCGGGCCCCGCGCTGTGCAGGACGAGGTCGGCGCCGAGGCGGTGCAGGACGTCGTCCGCGCGGTCCGATCGCGCCACGGCGATGATCCGGCCGGCGCCGAGGTGCCGTGCGAGCTGTACGCCCTGCAGGCCCATGCCCGAGGTGGCCCCGGTGATGACGACGTTCTCGCCGGCACGCAGGCCGTCGGCCGCGGCCAGCGCGCTGCATTCGGTCAGCAGGCCGACGATCGCGGCCGCGCCCTCCTCGTCGGACCACTCCGGCGGGACCGGGACGGTGAACCGCGCGTCGGTGACCACCTGCTCGGCCAGGCTGCTGGGCACCATGGCCATCACCCGGTCACCGGCCCGCACGCCGGTGACGCCGGCGCCGACCTCGGTGACCTCCCCGGCGGCGTCCAGGCCCGCCACCCACGCGACGCCGTCCGCCGGCGGCTTGCCGTACCCGCCCTGGGGCACGAACTGGTCGGCGTAGTTGACGGAGACGGCGCGGACGGAGATCCGGACCTGGCCGGGGCCGAGACCCGGTTCCGGGACGTCGCCGAGGGCCAGCGTCGCGCCGTCGGCGTGCCGGTGGATCAGCACGGCCTTCACCGCGGCGTCCCGGTGACCTCGGACAGGAGGGCCGCCAGGTCGCGGACGGGCTCGGTGCCGTCCCAGCCCTCGGCGGCGTGCGCGATCGCGTCGAACAGCGCACGCTTGTCCGCCCCCCGCTCGGAAATCTCGATGGCGGTGCCGTCGGGGGATCCGCGGTCGAAGTAGGCGAACCGGCTGTCGGGCTTGCCGGGAAGCGACGTGCCGCGGTGGAGCTCGACGTACCCGCGGGCCAGCGCGGCCGCCACCCCGGCGTCGAAGTCCTCGGTCCAGAAAGCGACGTGGTGCAGGCCCTCGCCGAACTTGCCGACGAAGGTGTGGAAGAACGACGGCGAGTCGTCGCGCAGCTGGACGAGCTCGATCTGCACGCCACCGGACTGCGCCAGTGCGCCGTTGTCCTCCAGGTAGTAGAACGGCCCCACGCCCGGGCCATCGAGCCACTGGCGCATGGCCGCGTGGATGTCCGTGACGATGTAGCCGAGTTGCCGGATCGGGCCGAAGGGCGTGGTCATGGGTCTCCTCCGCGCGGGTCAGATGATCGGGTTCACGAGCCGGTGGGTGAGCGTCCAGCGGCCGCCCGGCCCGCGCCGCACCGTGTCGGTGAACTCGCCGACGCTCAGCCGTCCACCCGAGCGGAAGGTCACCACCTTGGAGCGGCAGGTCGCCGTGCCCGGCCCCGCCGGCTGGACGGACATGGTGGACAGGTGGTGGCTCACCGCGGGGTCGGCCGAGTTCTCGAGCGTGTCGACGAGCTCCGCCAGGCTGTGGAGGTGCGTCTTCCCGGGGTTCTCGTACCGGACGTCGTCGGCCAGCAGTCCGCTCAGCCGTTCGGTGTAGCCGCCGCCGCCGCCGCCGCTGTCGAAGGCGAACGCGATCTCGGCGATCAGGTGCTGGATGGCGAGGATTTCGCGCTCGGTCAGCGGATCGGTCGCTACCGGGGTGTCGGTCCTACTCACAATGGCTCCTGCTGACCTCGTTGGCTGAGCAGTTCTGGTATGACGGTGCTCACTCTTGGCCACCCGGGCAGGGAGGGGTATGGCGGTGCGACCAACTCTGCCGCACCGGGGTTGTGCCGCGCTCCAACCAGGACTGGGCACGATGGGATGCATGAGAGCAGCTGTTTATCGGACCACCGGGCCGGCCCGGGACGTGCTCGAGCTCGTCGAGCTGGACGTGCCCGCACCCCGGGCGGGCGAGGTCCGCGTCGCGATCTCGGCCTCCGGCGTGAACCCCACGGACTGGAAGGCCCGCGCCGGGCTCACCGGCCGCGCTCCCGGCGATTTCCAGGTGCCGCACCACGACGGCGCCGGCCGGGTGGATGCCCTCGGCCCGGGGGTGACCGGGCTCGCCGTCGGTCAACGCGTGTGGCTCTACCTCGCCGCGGCCGAGAACCCGTACGGCACGGCCGCGGAGTTCGCGGTGGTACCGGCGGACAAAGTGGTCCCGCTCGCCGACAACGCGTCGGACGAGCTCGGCGCCTGCCTCGGCGTGCCGGCACTCACCGCGGCGTATTGCCTCGGTGGTGATCCCGGCGCGGTACGAGGGCGGACGGTCCTGGTCGCGGGAGGTGCGGGAGCCGTCGGGCACTTCGCCATCGAGCTGGCGAAGCACGCGGGAGCCCGGGTGATCACGACGGTCAGCTCCGAGGAAAAGGGCGCGCTGGCGCGTGCCGCGGGAGCCGACCTCGTGCTGAACTACCGCGAGGAGAACGTCGCGAAACGGATCCTGGAATCCGTCGGACCCGTCGACCGGGTCGTCGAGGTCGCGCTGGGGACGAACATCGAAACCGACGCCGCCGTCCTCGCACCCAATGCCACGATCGCGGTGTACGCCGGGGAAGGGGAGCAGCCCAGAATTCCGATCCTGCCCTTGGCGGTGGCGAACGCGACGATTCGGTTCGCGTTGATGTACACCGTCTCTCCGGATGATTTCCAGGGGTTGTTGTCCTGGGTGGCGGCCGCCATCGAGGCGGACGCATTGTCCGCGCTGCCCGTCTCCGACTTTCGCCTCGACGACATAGTCGCGGCGCAGGAAGCCGTGGAGAAGGGTGCGGTCGGCAAGGTGCTCGTCCGCCCCTGAGCGCCGATCCCAGTCGCCTGCCTCCGCCGATCGGCGTGCAGCGAAGGGTCCCTTCCTCACATGTGACGTGCGGAAAGGACCCTTCGCTGCGTCTGGTGAGACGAAGGGCCCCTTCAGCTCGGCGCGACCGGACGAGGGTGGCGAGCTCGCGGTCGAGGCTCTCGGCCAAGCCGAAGCAGCCACATCGCGCAGACGCCGACCGGCTGGAGCAGGAGGAACGCCAGGTCGACCACCATGAGCGACGGCGACGGCGCTTGACACTTTAACAACGTTCAGGCATGCTGGGTCGCGGTGGTTCTTTAACTTAGTTAGAGGCATTATCAACGCTCGTCCCGGTGGGCATCACGCATTGTTTCCTGTGCGAGCTATGCGTCCGTGTTCACTTGGTGGTGACGATCAAGAGTCCGCCGATCCCTTGACGTCCGGGCCGCGAAATGCGGGTCGGTGCACGTCGAAATCAGTAGTGAAGAAAGGGAATATGATGAAGAAGGGCAAATTCGTCAGCGCGGCCGCTGCCGCGGCCGCGCTGGGGGCGATCCTGCTGCCGGCTCCGGCCGCTTCGGCCGCGCAGGTCAGCTGTGGTGATCCCAATTTCGTCAGGGTCACCTACCACACCACCGCACCCATTGCTCAGCAGTACTCCTGTTTCGCCGGCGCGGGCTGGAATTCGTTCAAGGGCGACGTCGGCTTCACCAGCTGGATGGACGACATCCACACCGGTAACAACGACGTCACCTTCCGGGACTGCAACGGTGCGCTGGTCGATGTGCCCAGGGGGCGTGACGTCCATTTCGCCACCGCTCGCTGCCTGCGTGACGTCGGCATCAAGCCGTACTGATCCAGCGAGGACTCGACGCCGGTTTTGGTGCGCTCGGCGCACCAGAACCGGCATTGGCCACCCTGAGGTCGGCTCGGCAGACGATCTGTTCGCTTCATACGGCGAATATCCACCAAACACCCGCTAAGGCGCACTTGAGCCTGAGGTATGTTCGGAACATGATCGAAAATTCGAACATGGATCGGGTCGATCGGCAGCTCGTGCGCGAACTCCAGCAGGACGCCCGCATCCCCATGCGCGACCTCGCCGAGATCGTGGGGGTGGCCGCCTCCACCTGTTCCGAACGCATCCGCCGGCTGCGCTCACGCGGCCTGATCACCGGTTTCCACGCCGACGTCGACCTCGCGTCACTGGGCCGGTCGGTGCAGGCGATGGTCTTCGCGCAGATCCGCCCGCTGACCCGCGCCCTGATCAGCCGGTTCCACGACGAGGCGCTGGCCATGCCCGAGGTCATGGCGGTGTTCGTGCTCGCGGGCGGCGACGACTTCCTGTTGCACGTGGGGGTCGGTGACGTGGCCCAGTTGCACGGCTTCCTGGTCGACAAGCTCAGCAGCCGCAAGGAAATCGTGCAGTTCCGCAGCTCGATCATCTTCTCCCACGGCGAGAAGCGGGCGCTGGAAGACCTGACGCCCGCCACGCCGTAGCCCCGGAAGCGGTCAGCCGGGTGGATTCGGCCGGGTCAGGCCGAGGTCGTAGGCGAGGATCACGGCCTGAACGCGGTCGCGGGCACCGACTTTCGCGAGCACGCGGCCGACGTGGGTCTTGACCGTCGATTCGGACAGGACGAGGCGCTCGGCGATCTCCTTGTTGGTCCAGCCTTGCCCGATCGCCTGCAGGATGTCGCGTTCCCGCGCCGTCAAGTTCAGCCAGCGAGGGTCCGCGAGCGGCTCCGAAGTGGCCGTGCCATCGGGAAGCCGGTCGGCGTAGGTGTCGAGGAGCCGCCGGGTCAGGGCCGGGGCGATGACGGCGTCGCCGACGGAGACGGCCCTGATGCCGGCGAGCAGTTCCTCGGGGCGGGTGTCTTTGAGGAGGAACCCGCTGGCTCCCGCGCGAAGCGCGGCGTAGGCGTATTCGTCGAGGTCGAAAGTGGTCAGGACGAGGATGCGGGAGCGGCCGCCGGTGGCGAGGATCCGGCGGGTGGCTTCGATGCCGTCCATGCCGGGCATGCGGATGTCCATCAGGACGACGTCGGGCCGCAGTTCCGCGGTCCGGCGCACGGCTTCGGCACCGTTGGCCGCTTCGCCGACGACTTCGGTGTCCGGCGTCGCGTCCAGCAGCATGCGGAAACCGAAGCGCTGCAACGGCTGGTCGTCGGCGATGAGGATGGTGGTCACGGCGCTCCGTCCGGCGGCGCGATGTCGAGAACGGCGGACACGACCCACCCGCCACCGGGTGCGGGACCCGCGTCGACGGTGCCACCGTACAACGCGGCGCGTTCCCGCATCCCGGCCAGTCCGTGACCCTGTTCCGTCGCGGGCCGAGGCGGCGTGGCGGCGTCGGCGCGTCCGTCGTCCCGGACCCGGATGCGCAGATTGGGGCCTTCGGCGGCGACCGAGACGTCGATCCGGGTGTGCGGGCCGGCGTGGTTGAGGGTGTTCGTGAACGCTTCCTGGACGATGCGGTAGGCCATGAGCTGCACTCCCGGGTCGAGGTGGTCCAGCTCGCCCGCGGAGCGGTAGACGACCTCCGGGCCGGCCGCGCGGATCCGCGCGCACAACGCGTCCAGGTCGGCGATGCCCGGCTGGGGCTCGAGCTCGGCTCCGTCCGCTTCTTCGCGCAGCACGCCCAGCATGCGCCGCAGTTCGCCGAGGGCTTGGCGTCCGGCGTCGCCCACCAGCCGCAGTGCTTCCTTGCTTCGCTCCGGGGCGACGTCGGCCGCGTAGGCGCCGCCGTCGGCGAGCGTGATCATGACCGACAGGTTGTGGCCGATGATGTCGTGCATCTCGCGGGCCACGCGGACGCGCTCGGTGGCGGTCGCCAGCCGGCTGCGCTGGTCGCGTTCGATCTCCAGGCGCACCGCGCGATCGCGCAGGCTGGCGAGCTGAGCCCGGCGGATGCGGACGGCCAGTCCCAGCGCCACGGCCGCGGTGACCGCGGTGAGCAGGAAGAACAGCGCTTCCCAAAAGGACACGACGCCGGAAACCCGCGCGGCCACGGGAAGGAGCGAGGCGACCGCGGCCGCACAGGCCCACGGCAGGTGCCGCAGCCGCCCGTGCAGGGTCACGCTGTAAAGCGCCACGAGCAGGGCGACGTCGGCGCGCAGGAAGACGCCGAGCGACGACTGGACGAGGAAAGCGGCCGCCGTCAGGGCCAGCGCGACGGACGGCGCCCGCCGCCGCCACAGCAAGGGCAGCAGGAGGCCGGCCTGGAGCGCGAGGGTGCCCGCCGCCGGCAGGGGGCCGGCCATGCGCAGCAGCTCTTCCGGGCCGCGGTCTTCGTCGTGCGGAACGAGGTCGGGCAGGCAGAACAGCACGAACAGCGCGGCCACGACGGCGAGGTCGAACACCCACGGGCGCCGCCGGTCCGCCTGCCGGGCCCACGGGCCGAGCCGGGCCAGCCGGGTGACCAGCGGGTGCGCCGGCAGCGCGGCGGTCCACGACGGGAGCGTCGCGGCCTGATCGTCCTCGCGCACGTGCCTCACCTGTCCATCGTGGCGGAAGAACGCCGGTGCGGTACCGGAGCACCGCACCGGCGACCCGGCTCAGGCGTCCGACCGCGCCAGCCGGTACGCGGCTCCGCCCAGGAGCAGCACGGTCCAGCCGAGGAAGACCAGCAACCCGGCGGCCGGCGACAGGCTGGTGGCGTCGTGGGTCAGGGCGAACATCGACTGGCCCGCGTTGCTCGGCAGGTACGGGCTGATGTCGTCCTGCCAGGAAGCCGGCAGCAGCGAGATCAGGCCGGGGATCAGCATGAGTGCCGCGACGAGGACCGAGATACCGCCGGCGACCGAACGCAGCAGCGCTCCCAGCGCGACCCCGAGCACGCCGATCAGGCCCAGGTAGAGACCCGCGCCCAGCAGGCTGCGCACGACACCCGGGTGCGACAGCGTCATCGCCGCGGGCGTCGCGGACACGATGCCGCTGCTGATGACGAAGGTGACGAACACACCGGCCGTGCCGACGAGCAGCGCGACGACGCCGTACACCGCGGACTTGGACCACAGCACGGGCAGCCGGCGCGGCACCCCGGTCAGCGTGGAGCGGATCATGCCGGTCGAGTATTCGCCGGCGGTGACGAGCACGCCCAGCACGCCGAGCGCCAGTTGCGCGAAGTTCGTGCCGAAGAGGGACAGGCTGAGGGCGGTGGCGTTGGCGAAGTCTTCGTCGAGCGGCTGGCCGGAACCGACGCTGGACTGGTACCGCGCGGCGGAGATCAGTCCGAAGCCCACCAGGAACACCAGGCCGAGGCCGAGGGTGATCCAGGTGGAGCGCAGCGACCAGAGCTTCGTCCACTCCGAACGCAGGACGTTGAGCCCGGTGACGCGGTAGGCCGGACGAGCGGCGCGGGTGGGGACGGCGGGTGTGGTCAGGGTGCTCATGCCGCGCTCCCGAGAGTCTCGAGTCCGGCCGTGACACCGTGGTACTCGACGGCGTCGCGGGTCAGGTCCATGAAGGCCTCCTCCAGGGAGACCGTCCGTGCGGAAAGCTCGGACAGGGCGATGCCGTGTTCGGCGGCCTTCAGCCCGATGGTGCGGGCCGAGAGGCCGCTGACCTGCAGTTCTTCGGATCCGGTGCGACCGACGATCTCGACACCGGGGCCGGCCAGGACGTCGCGCAGCCGGCCCGGCTCGGCCGTGGCCACGTGCACGGCGTCGCCGCCCGCGCTCCGGACGAGGTCGTGCACGGTCGTGTCGGCGAGCAGCCGCCCCCGGCCGACGACGATCAGGTGCTCCGCGACGAGCGCCATCTCGCTCATGAGGTGCGAGGACACGAACACCGTCCGGCCGTCGGCGGCGAGCTCGGTGAGCAAGGTGCGGATCCAGAGCACCCCCTCGGGATCCAGGCCGTTGACCGGCTCGTCGAGCATGATCGTCGCGGGGTCGCCCAGCAGGGCGGCGGCGATCCCCAGCCGCTGGCCCATGCCGAGCGAGAAGTTCCCGACGCGTTTCTTCGCCACGGACTGCAACCCGGCCAGCTCGATCACCTCATCGACGCGCCGGCGCGAGATGCCGTGGGTCTGGGCTTGCGCGAGCAGGTGGTCGTGGGCCGACCGGCCCGGGTGCACCGACTTCGCCTCGAGCAGGACCCCGACCTCCTGCAGCGGGGCGCGGTGCTCGGCGTAGCGGCGGCCGTTGACCTTGACGGAGCCCGCGGTCGGGGCGTCGAGCCCGACGATCAGCCGCATCGTGGTCGACTTGCCCGCGCCGTTGGGGCCGAGGAATCCGGTGACGCTGCCCGGGCGGACGGTGAAGTCCAAGCCGTCCACGGCGGTCTTCACCCCGTATCGCTTCGTCAGCTGGCGTGCTTCGATCATGGCTTGTCCCCTGGGATTCCGGACCGGACAGCCCGGTCCGTTCACCCGTCACGCTAGGGGCGGGGCCGAGGCGAAACGTGGTACCGGGGGAGGGAATCCGGTCCCGCCCGTAGTACCACGGTACGACGGCCGGAAGCCGGGTTACAGGCTGTCGACCAGCCCCTCGAGATCCCGCTCGCCTTCCCGGGTCTGCACGCCCGCTGCCAGCTGCTTGCGGGCGACCTCGACCATGTCCTCGGTGAACAGTGAGTACAGGAAGTCGTTTTCGACGACGTAGGCCGCGTCGGGGGCGGGCGGGGCCGCGGCCCTGACGGTGGCCTTGATCGCGGCGACGACCTCGGGGCGCACTCCCGCCATCCGGCGGGCCAGGGCGTCGACGAAGGCGTCGATCTCGTCGGCGGGCAGCGCCCGGTTCACCAGGCCGTAGCGCTCGGCCACTTCGGCGCCGACGAGCTGGCCGCCGATGAGCAGTTCCAGGGCCCGGGCCGGGCCGAGCAGCCGGGTCATGTTCACCGTGCCGCCGCCCCCGGGAAGGATCGCCAGGGTGGACTCGGGCTGGGCCTGGCCCGATTTGCCGATCGCGGCGAACCGCATGTCGAGGGACATCAGGAACTCGTTGCCGGCGCCCCGGGCGAACCCGGCCACCTTGCCGATGGTGACCTGCGGGAGGTCGCGGATCTCCAGGCTCAAGGCCTGCAGGATGTTCAGGCCGTCGGGGAGCACGGCCCCCGGTGCGGCGTCGATCGCGGCCTGGGTGGCGGCGGGCAGGGCGTCCGGATCGGTGACGTAGGCCATGTCGCCGTGAGCGCTGAAGAACTCCGGATCGGCGCTCTGGAACACGATCACCCGGACGTCCGCGTCGGTACGCACCTGGTGCACGAACCCCCGCAGCGACGGCAGCAGCACGCCGTCCATCAGGTTGAGCGGTGGATGGTCGAGGGACACGGTGGCGACGCCGTCCGCGACGGTGATCTCGAGACCGGTCCAGCTGCGGTAGTCCATGGTGGCTCCTTTTCGGATGGTGCCGGATGTTCGTCCGGTACCAAGACCATATGGAGCAAAGCGTGAGGCGAACCATGCCCGGAAGTCGCAGATGATTGATCGGCTGTCTCATCGACGGCAGAGGTGAGTGCTAGCGTCGTCGACATGGATCCACTGGCCGACGCCCTGGCGATCTCCGGCGTCAAAGGCGCCCTGAGCACCCGGGTCGAAGCAGGCGGCCGCTGGGCGATCGCCCTGGACGACTACCCCGGGACGGCCTTGCACGCCGTGACCGCAGGGCGTGCCTGGCTCACGGTGGCCGGCCGCGAACCGGTGGAACTGGCGGCCGGCGACGTGGTCCTGCTGCCTTCCGACACCCCGCACGGCCTCACCGACGACCCCGCGAACCGGCGCGACCGGTGCGAGCAGGTGGTCGCTCGCGGGCGCGGTACCGGCGAGGTGATCAGCCTCGGCGCCCAGCCCGCGACCACCCGGATCGTGACCATCCACTACGACAGCGACCCGGCCGCGCTCACTCAGATCCTGGCGGTGCTCCCCGGTCTCGTGCACGTCCGGGCCGAGGCGGGGACGCCCGGGCTGACCGACACGGTGCGCATGCTCGCCCGCGAACTCGCCCAACCGCAGCTCGCCACGTCGGCGGTGCTGAAGAGCCTCATCGACATCGTGCTCGTGCAGATGCTGCGCGCCTGGCTCGCGGTGAACCCTCCCGAGTGCTTCGGCACCTGGCTGGGCGCCCTCTACGACCCCGTCATCGGGCAAGCCCTGCAGCACCTGCACGCGGATCCGGCCATTCCCTGGACGACCTCGATGCTCGCGGACGCCATCTCGGTCTCCCGTGCGACTCTCGCCCGCCGGTTCCCGGCCGCGACGGGATACACCCCCGCGGCGTACCTGGCGAACTGGCGCATGGATCTGGCCGCCGTGCGGTTGCGCGACAGTCACGACTCCCTCGAGACGATCGCCGAGGCGGTCGGTTACGGGTCGGTGCCGGCGTTCACCCGCGCCTTCACCCGGGCCCACGGACGCACGCCCGGGCGCTACCGCAGCGAGACCCGCGGCCACAGCGGTACGGCCTTCCGGGTGGAGACGCCCGCCCCGTCGAGCCTGGCGATCAGTTAGGAGGCGTTCGTGCCGCCATGGCCGGCGACGCCAGGGTCCCGTCAAAGTCCTGGTGGTGCCCGGTGGGCTGAAGGGGACGTTCGTCGCATCTGGTGAGCTATGGCGAGTCGCGATGCACCCAATGTGGCGTTCGGTGCGTGGGACGCACCCAACGCCACATTGAGGTTTTCTCAGTAGGGCTGAGTGGGGTGCGTGTTATCCCCAGATCAGACGTGGGGCCACTGGTAGGACTGAGTTTGCGAAGACCAAGCCCAC